>NZ_JBEXKB010000043.1:0-80820 GCF_040609455.1 Kitasatospora sp. NPDC004669 | reverse complement strand
GTTGGCGGCTGTGGCGAGCTCTGTCGGCGGGGCGAAACGCCGCTCCTCCTTGAGCAGGTTGGCCAGGCTCTCGTTCCTCAACGCGCACTCCTCATCGAGTCATGATCTGGGGCATCCCGTGCGTGGGGATTGTCCCGTGTGTCCCAGCGCACAGCTCACCAGGTGAACGGGCCAGTTGACAAGAGGCTCCTGAGAATTGGTGTAGACCTTTGGCTGATCGTCGAACGGCCGACCGCGCGTCCTGCCACCCGGAGGCGGCAGGACGCGCAGCGGTGGGTGGGCCCGTGCCCCGGCCCGCCCGGCGGGGACACGGACCCGGCTCTCAGGCGGCCAGCTGGGGACCCTCCTCGCTGCCCGTGGCCGGAACCCGGTCGTCCTTTCTCACCTGTTCGGCCGTATCCCCGTCGGTCCGGGGAGCGGTGTGGCTGTCGGCGCGGGCCTCGACCGGGCTGAACGTTCCCGCGGCGCGGTCCAGGACGTAGGCCTGGGCGGTGGCGAAGTCGAAGTACATTCCGACCAGCCGCAGGGTGCCATCCTCGACCCGGCGCTCCACCGCGGGGTTCGCCATCAGCTGGTCCAGCTGCTGGACCACGTTGGTGATGCAGAGCTGCTCCGCGAGGTCCATCACCGGCCGGTCGGCGAACTCGGCCGGGGCTCGTCGGAGCCGGTCCAGCGAGCCGCGGCCGTTGCGCAGCCAGCGGGCCAGCGGGGTGGGCGGCCCGGGGTGCTCGTGCACGCCGTCCAGCAGGGCCTTCATGGCACCGCAGCCGGAGTGCCCGCAGACCGTGATCGAGCGCACCTCCAGCGCCTCCACCGCGTACTGCACCGCGGCGGCCACCGAGTCGTCGGCCGCGCCGGGTTCGAACGGGGCCGGCACCAGGTTGCCCACGTTGCGGACGGTGAACAGGTCACCCGGGCCGCTGTTGGTGATCATGCTGGTGACCATTCGGGAGTCCGCGCAGGTCAGGAAGAGCTGCGAGGGCGTCTGCCCTTCCCGGGCCAGCCGGGCGAGTTCGGGCCTGATCAGCGGGGCGGTGTGCTGTTGGAACACCCGGACGCCGTCCAGCAGCCGGCCGTGCGGGTCCTCCTGCTGCTCGATGCAGTGGTGGCCGACCCACGGCGTCCAGGCCCGGCAGCGGTGCGGGCCCGGCGAACTGCCCGCGTGGACGGTGCCGTCGGGGTCGAGCACCTCGTCGTCCTGGCGTCGCGTCACCATCGAGACCCGTCCGCCCGCGGCCTGGCGTCCGGTCCGCCAGTTGTGCAGCGTCTCGTACGCGGCGTGGTCCAGGAAGGAACCGTCGTGCACCACGGTGACCTCCACGTCCGCGGGGATCGAGGCCAGTGCCCGGCTCAGCCCGGGGACGGCGGTGAAGGTGAGCGGCCCGTGTGTCTGGACGGTGACCGAGCCGTCGGGGCCGGTCTCGACGTCCACATGGGCTCGGGTCAGCCGGTAGAGCGCGAGCAGCACGGCGGTGCCCGCGCCGAGCCCGACGCCCCACAGCACCCCGAAGGCCACCACGCCGAGCAACGTGATCAGGTAGACCGGGAACTCGCGGTGCCGGTGCACCTTGCGGATGTGCGCGAAGCTCACCATCTGCAGCCCGACCACCAGCACCAGCGCGGCGAGCGCGGACAGCGGGATCCGACGCAGTCCGCCGGTCAGCGCCAGTGCGGCGGCCAGCACCCAGACACCGTGCAGCACCGAGGCCCACTTGGTCTGCCCGCCGGCTCGGACGTTGGCGGTGCTGCGTACGGCGCCGCCGGCG
The DNA here is from genome assembly GCF_040609455.1 of Kitasatospora sp. NPDC004669. Lineage (NCBI taxonomy): Bacteria > Bacillati > Actinomycetota > Actinomycetes > Kitasatosporales > Streptomycetaceae > Kitasatospora > Kitasatospora sp. NPDC004669. Next base: position 79,054 of record NZ_JBEXKB010000043.1, on the reverse strand, counting down.
ATCGGCAGCCCGCCGACCAGGCCGCTGACCATGTTGGCGAGGCCCTGTCCGCGCAACTCGCGGTCGAGGTCGCCGGTGCGCTTGGTCATCCGGTCGACCGCGACGGCGGACAGCAGCGACTCCACGCTCGCGACTGCGGTGACGGTGAGGACGGCGGCGAGCACCCCGGTGAGCGGACCGTGCGGCAGCGCGGGCGCGAGCGAGTGCGGCTGCCAGGCGGGCAGTTCGATGTGGGCCAGCCGCAGGTCCAGGGCGAGGGCGAGCGAGGTGGCGACGGCCACGGCGGCCAGCGGGCCCGGCACCTTGGCCAGTCGGGCGCCGAACTCCCCCGCACGGCCGGGGAGTCGGTCGAGACGGGGCCAGCCCAGCAGTACGGCCACGGTCACCGCGCCGGCCAGCAGTGCAGGCGGGTGTGGGCCGGCCAACTGCCCGGGCAGGGCGAGGAGGTTGGCGAGCGCCGAGCTCTGCGGGGATCCGCCGAGGACGACGTGCAGCTGGGCGATGGCGATGGTCAGCCCGACCCCGGCCAGCATGCCGTGCACGATCGCGGGCGAGACGGCGAGCGCTGTTCGGGCCACCCGGCGTACGCCGAGCAGGAGTTGGAGCAGGCCGGCGGCCACGGTGACGGCGCAGGTGGCCTGCCAGCCGTGCTGGGCGATCAGTCCGGCGGTGATCACGGTCAGTGCGGCGGATGGCCCGCTGACCTGGAGCGGGGTGCCGCCGAACAGTCCGACCACGATGCCACCCACGGCAGCGGCGGCGAGCCCCGCGGTGAGTGGGGCGCCGGTGGCGAGCGCGATGCCGAGCGAGAACGGCACGGCGATCAGGAACACCACCAGGGAGGCGGAGAGGTCCTGGGCCCAGCGGACCCGGGGGTTGGGGCCCGGTGGTGCGTGGTCGGTGGTGTCGGAGGCGATGGGGGCGCTGGAGATGTCGAGGGTCATTGTCTTCCCGTCTGTCCGGGGGAACGAACGCAGTCAGGTCCGGCGGTGAGTCCGGGATGGGGCTCCGGGGCGGATCGGCTGTCGTGGGTCGCGACGGTGCGGCGGGATGGCGTGGGCACGGCGGGGGAATGCGGGTGTCACCGGCCGGCGTTGACCATCAGGCCTGCCAGGGACCCGGGCGAGGTGCGGGATGTCTCGCCGAGGGCCGTCGGGACGGACGATCAAGACTCGGTAAACCGAGAGTAATGAAATCTTTGCACGGCGTCGTTGCCGGTGGGAAGCGGAAAACCCCCTGATTCACCCCATTGGGTGGTGCTCGAACCGATGGAATCGGCCGAGGCCGCCGCCAGCGCCGACATGGCGAACGGGCCGCGGCCTCCCCCGGGGTGAGGGGGGAGGCCGCAGCCCGTTCTGCCCGTGGTGGCGTCAGACGGCGACCCCCGCCGGGGCGGCCTGCTCGCCGTCGGCCGCGAACTCGCCCAGCACGAAGCCCTCGTCCACCTGGGTCGCCAGGTCGATGCCGGCCTTGGCGTTGGCCCAACTCTCGGCGTTGCGCCGGTGGAAGAGCACCGCCTGCTCGGTGTACCGGTGCGCGTCGCGCCGCCCGTACGCCGCCTCGGCCTCGGTCCGCAGCTGCTCCAGCACCGCTCGGTTGGTCGGCTCCAGCGACTTCAGCGGCGGTTCGGCGCCCTGCTCCAGGCGGCGCACCCAGTCCGACTGCCCGAAGGTGGTGAGCAGGTCGTCGCCGACCTCGCGGCGCAGGAACGCCAGGTCGTCCGGGCCCTGCACCTTGTTGCCGATCACCCGCAGCTGCACGCCGAAGTCCCGGGCGTAGTCCCGGTACTGGCGGTAGACCGAGACGCCTTTGCGGGTCGGCTCGGCCACCAGGAAGGTCAGGTCGAAGCGGGTGAACAGGCCGGAGGCGAAGGAGTCGGAGCCCGCGGTCATGTCGGTGACCAGGTGCTCGTCCGGGCCGTCCACCAGGTGGTTGAGCAGCAGCTCCACCGCGCCGACCTTGGAGTGGTAGCAGGCCACCCCGAGGTCCTCCTCGGTGAACGCACCGGTTGCCAGCAGCCGGACCGAGCCCTCGTCCAGCGCGATCGGCCGGGCGCAGGCGGCGTAGACCGGGTTCTCCTCGACGATCCGCAGCAGGCGCGAACCACGGCCGGGCGGCGTGGTTTTGATCATCTCGTCGGCCGAGCGGATCAACGGGTTGCTGCCGCGCAGGTACTCCTTGAGCTGCGGCAGGTGAGCGCCGAGCGAGGGCAGTTCGGCGGCCTGGTCGTCCGTCAGCCCCAGGGCCGGGCCCAGGTGCTGGTTGATGTCGGCGTCAACGGCGATGACCGGCCGGCCGATGGCGGCCAGGTGGCGGATGAACAGTGCGGACAGCGTGGTCTTCCCGCTGCCGCCCTTGCCGACGAAGGCGATCTTCATCTGGGGCTCCGGCTCTCGCTCTGGGCCCTGGGGGCGGGCCGCGTGCTCGGGGGCGCGCGCGTGGGGGCGCGCCTAACTGGAAATCGTTATCGTCTCCGATAGCGGCCATGCTAGCCGGGGTTTGGGTCCAGTCGGGGGAGGGAAGTGAGGATTGCCTCTAACGGGTGATGCGGGGTTGCTGTTCCGGGATCGGCGGCCTGTTCATTACTCTCGGGTAGGTGAGCACTGGAACAGATCCCCTCGCCCCGCTGGCCCAGCTCCCCGGGGTGCCCGACGCGGTCGCCGAGGTGCGCAAGGCCGTCGACCGGCTCTACGGCCACCGGGTGATGCGCCGCCGCGCGGCCGAGGTCACCTCCGAGTCCGCGCTGCGCGGCGCCCGTGCGTCGGCGGCCGTGGCCGGTGCCGACTGGCCGCTGGAGGAGGTTCGGCGCCGCACCGACTTCGGCGCGGACGCCGAGGCCCGGACGGTCGGCGCGGCCCTGCGGATCGCCGCCGAGGCCGGCCAGCTGTTGAGCGTCTGGCGGCACTCGCCGCTGCAGGTGCTGGCCCGGCTCCACCTGCTCGCGGTCGGCGACGCCGACCCGGCCGCCGGTCGGCCGCGGCGGGCGGGGGAGGGCGCCGAGGAGCTCTTCCCGCTGGAGCTCAAGCCGGTGGAGAGCGTCGAGGTCGACGCCGCGGTCGGGCCGCTGCCCGTGTTGCCGCAGGCGCCGGACGCGGAGGAGGTCGCGGCCCGGCTGGACCAGCTCTCCCGGCTGCTGGTGGCCCGCGCGGAGGGCCACGGCGTGGGGACGCCGGCCCTGGTGGTCGCCTCGGTGGTGCACGGCGAACTCCTCGCCCTGCGGCCGTTCAGTGCCCACAACGGGGTGATCGCGCGGGCCGCCCAGCGGATCGTGCTGATCGCCGAGGGGCTCGACCCGAAGTCGATCTGCCCGGCCGAGGTCGGTCTGGCGGAGCTGGGCACCGACGCCTACCGGCGGGCCCTCGCGGGCTACCTGGCGGGCACGCCCGAGGGGATGGCGGCCTGGATCGCCCACTGCGGGCGGGCGCTGCGGCTCGGCGTGCGGGAGAGCACCGCGGTCTGTGAGGCGATGCAGCGCGGCATGGTCTGAGCGGACGCGCCGGACGTGGCCGGCCCGGACGCGGACAGTGCGGCCGCGGACACGGAGATGCGGCGGCACCTGATCCTGCTGGGTGCCGCCGCTGGTGCAGATGCCGGGTGACCAAGCATGCACCGGAAGTGCCGATCAGACGGGGATCCTGCCCATTCGTCTGGTCCGGCGGCCCGACAGCGGGTCGGCTGCATGTGGGTGCTCGGCTATCTGTACACGCGGTCCGTGGGGCCTGAACTGCGTTGTCGGTTTGACCTCTTCGGGTCCTGACCGGGTCTCGCGGGCCGTGCTTCATTTGTATCGCGTTTCGGCCGAAAGGGGAACCCGAAACGAGAAGTCTGTGCCGATTGCCCGTTTTGGTGGGCTTCTGTGCTGCTGTGCCGCTGCGCGGCCTCAGGCCTTGAGGCGGCGCCGACGGGCCAGGTACCAGATCGCCCCGGCGGTCACGAGGGCCGTCCCGACCGCCACCGTGGTCAGCACCGAACCGCTCGGCGCGGAGAACTCGGGCAGCCGCCGCCGCAGTTCCACCGGTCGGTCGAAGACCAGCACCGGCCACTCCCGGGCCTGCGCCTCCTTGCGCAGCGCGCGGTCGGGGTTGACGGCCGAAGGGTGACCGACCGCCTCCAGCAGCGGCAGGTCGGTCGAGGAATCGCTGTAGGCGTACGACGCGGCCAGGTCGTAGCCCTCCGACGCGGCCAACTCCCGGATCGCGGCGGCCTTGTTCTCGGCGTAGGCGTAGTACTCGATCTCGCCGGTGTAGCAGCCGTCCTCGACCTTGAGCCGGGTGGCGATCACGTGGTCCGCGCCGAGCAGCTCGCCGATCGGCTCGACCACCTCGGAGCCGGAGCTGCTGACGATCACCACGTCCCGGCCGGCCGCGTGGTGCTGCTCGATCAGCGAGGCGGCCTCGTCGTAGATGATCGGGTCGATCAGGTTGTGCAGGGTCTCCGCGACGATCTCGCGGACCTGCTGGACGTTCCAGCCCCGGGTGAGCGCGGAGAGGTACTCGCGCATCTTCTCCATCTGGTCGTGGTCCGCTCCGCCGACCAGGAAGACGAACTGCGCGTACGCGCTGCGCAGTACGGCCCGACGGTTGATCAGGCCGCCCTGGTAGAACGGGCGGCTGAAGGCCAGCGCGCTCGACTTGGCGATGATGGTCTTGTCGAGGTCGAAGAATGCGGCCGTGCGCAGCCCGCTGGGCCGGGGGTCGGCGGGTGTGCTCCGCTCCCCGGGGCCGGTGGTGTCGCCCTGGGACTCGTCGGCGTGGTCGTCGGCGTTCTCGGTGGTGTCCACGGGAACCGAGGATAGAGGGAGCCACAAAACACCCCGCCATTCGGCGTACTCGTGGGCGTGCGGGTTTGTGTTTCTGGCCGCTCGGGTACACCATGGAAGTCACGGATCGTTCGCGACCGTGCTAACCCGGTCCGGCTCCTCCCCCCCGAGTCGGGCTGTGGATAGACGACCCCCGCTCTCCCCCCCGGCGGGGGTCGTCGCACGTCCGGGGCCATTTTCAGGGCTTGAAAGCTCTTCGTGGCGGCTTGGGCGACCGCCCGTCGGCGGTGTACAGGGGGTGTCGGCAGCTCGGTCCGTCCACCCCCTTTCGTCACTCTGTGTCGCCATTTGCTCATGGCTCGAGCGGCTCACGCGGCTGGTTCCGATCACCGCGACCGGGCCGTCGCGACGGGGTGCGCGGAAGACGGCGAGGAGGTGTCGGGAGAGTGCTCGGCCGGGGTGCGGTGAGTGGCCGGTTCATCTCCGTGGCCCCCTTTCGTCAATTCTTCGCCGATTAGCCCCCCGCCCGGGTGAACGTTTTCATCCACAACCCATGAGTTATCCACAGGCAATCGGAACGTGGATGACGTAATCCGGATCTCCCCCCACCGTGATGGTCGGCGGCGGTCGCCGGGCAGGGTCTCATCCCCTTCCTCTCCGGAGGTCTGCCGGGCGACCGCCCGCCGGAACCGTCCGACGCGCGTCCCGGCCGCCCTTGGTGGCCGGCGGCGCAGAGGGGAGAACACCATGTCGACGCCGATCGCCGACCACCTCACTGCCGAGGGTCCCGCGGCCGCCGGGCCGCTCGTCGTCACCGAGGACGAAGGCCTGGCCGAGCACCTGCTGCGGCTCTGCGCGGCGGCGGGCACCGAGCCGCGACTGATCCGCGGCGCGCCGCCGACGCGCGAGCTGTGGGAGGGCGCCCCGCTGGTGCTGGTCGGGGACGACCAGGCGGAGCGCTGCGCCGGACTGGGCAGGCGCGGCGGGGTGCTGCTGCTCGGGCTGGACCTGGACGACCCCGGCGTGTGGGTCAGAGCGGTCCAACTCGGTGCCGAGCACGTGCTGTTCCTGCCCGACGCCGAGGCCTGGCTGCTCGACCGGATCGCCGACGCGGCCGAGGGCGTCGGCTCCCCGGCGGTCACCGTCGCCGTGCTCGGCGGCCGCGGCGGGGCCGGGGCCTCCACGCTGGCCTGCGCCCTCGCGGTCACGGCTGCGCGCACGGGCCGGCGGACCATACTCATCGACGGCGATCCGTTGGGCGGGGGACTGGACATCCTGCTCGGCGGCGAGATGGCCCGCGGGCTGCGCTGGCCCGACCTGGCAGGCTCACGCGGGCGGGTCAGCGGGGCCGAGCTGGCCCGGGCGCTGCCGGCCCTCAAACGGCTCTCCACGCTGTCCTGCCTGTCCTGGGACCGCGGCGACACCCTGACGGTGCCAGCGGAGGCCATGCGCAGCGTGCTGGCCGCCTCCCGGCGGCGCGGCGGGCTGGTGGTGGTCGACGTGCCGCGCCAACTCGACGCGGCCGCCGGGCAGGCGCTGGAGCAGTCCGACCTGGCGCTGCTGGTGGTCCCGGCCGAGCTGCGGTCGGTGGCGGCCGCCGACCGGGTCGCGGCGGCGGCCCGGATGCGGCTCGCGGACGTCCGGGCCGTGGTGCGGCCGGTGCGGGCCGGCGGGCTCCCGGCGCCCCGGATCGCCCGCGGGCTCCGGCTGGAGCTGGCCGGGGAATTGGAGCCCGAACCGGGCCTGGCCGAGGACGTCGAGAAGGGCGTCCCGCCCGGCATCCGGGAAAGCGGCCCGCTCGCGCGCTTCTGCGCGACCTTCCTGAACGAGGTGCTGCCGCCGGTGCCGGCGGTCGGAGGAGGTGTGTACTGATGGTCCGTCTGCGCAGAACAGGCCCTCGGGGCGGTGCCTCGGGCCAGGGCGACGGTGCGCGGGAGCACCGGCCGCTCAGGAGCGTGCCGCCGCCCGGCGGGCCGCGGCAGGCCGAGCACGGGCCCTGTCCGTACGGCCGGACGGCCCGCGAGGAGCGGACGGCGGAGCTGGTGGACGCGGTGCGGCTGCGACTGGCCGAGTCGGGGGCGGCCCCGACGGCGGGCTCCGTCGCGGCCGTGCTGCGGGCCAACCGGCCCCCGCTCGGCGGGGACGAGGTGCTGGATACCGTGCGTTCGCTGCGCGCCGAACTGGTGGGTGCGGGCCCGCTGGACCGGCTGCTGGCGGCGCCGGAGGTCACCGACGTGCTGGTAAACGGTCCGGACGAGGTGTGGGTCGACCGTGGCGGCGGCCTGCACCGAGCCACCGGGGTCCGGTTCGCCGACGCCGAGGCGGTGCGACGGCTGGCCCACCGGCTGGCCACCGCGGCCGGTCGGCGCCTGGACGACGCGCGGCCCTGGGTGGACGCCCGCCTGCCGGACGGCACCAGGCTGCACGCGGTGCTGCCGCCGATCGCGGCCGGCTGCACTCACATCTCGCTGCGGGTCTGCCGGCCCCGGCCGTTCACGCTCGACGAGTTGGTGGCGGGCGGGGCGCTGCCGCCGGAAGGTGCCGACCTGTTGGCCGGCATCGTGCGGGCGCGGTTGTCGCTGCTGGTCTCCGGTGGGACGGGCTCGGGCAAGACCACGTTGCTCGCGGCCTTGCTCGGCCTGGTCGGGCCGCAGGAGCGGATCGTCGTCGCCGAGGACTCCGCCGAGCTGAGACCGGCCCACCCGCATGTGGTCCGGCTGCAGAGTCGGCCGCCCAATCAGGAGGGCCTGGGCGAGTTCACCCTGCGGGACCTCGTCCGGCAGGCGCTGCGGATGCGGCCCGACCGGCTGGTGATCGGTGAGGTGCGCGGGGCCGAGGTGTCGGATCTGCTGGCCGCGCTCAACACTGGGCACGAGGGTGGCTGCGGGACGGTCCACGCCAACACGGCTGGGGACGTGCCGGTCCGGCTGGAGGCGCTGGGCTCGCTCGCCGGGCTCGACCGGCCGGCGCTGCACAGCCAACTGCGGGCCGCGCTGGACGTGGTGGTGCACCTGGTCCGGGATCCGGGCTCGGGGCGGCGCCGGGTGGCGGAGATCCACACGCTGGCCGGGGACCGCGACGGGCTGGCCGTGACCACTCCGGCGGTGGCCTTCCCGACGACGGGCGGCCTGGTGCCCGGCGCGGGCTGGGAGCGGCTCGTCGGGCTGCTGGCGGCGCGCGGGGTGGTGCTCGGAGTGCCGTCCGGAGCGGGGCCGTTGTGAGCGCGGCGGTGATGGCGAGGGCGGTAGCCGTGGCCTCGGCCGGCGGTGCGGCGCGGGAGCTGCGCTTGGTAGAGCTCGGGTTCGCGGTGCTGCTGAGCGGATGTGCGATGGCCGTGGTGACGCTGCTCGGGGCACACGGCAGGAAAGGGCGATGACATGGAGGGTGATGATGTGATGCAGGGTCAACTGGAGCTCTGCTGGACGGCGGTGCTGTGCCTGCTGGCCGTCGCCGCGTGGTGGGCCCTGCAACAGCAGCTGCCGGGTGGGCGGCGCTCCAGGCTGGTGCTGGCGGGCAGCGGGCCTCCGGTTCGCGGGCCGGGACCGGAGGCGGTGGGGCGTGTGAGGGCTCGGCTCCCGGACCTGCTGGCGCCCGAACTGCTGCTCCTGCCGATGGGGTTGGTCGCGGGGAAGGCCACCTCCTCGCCGGTACCGGTGCTCGCGGCCGTGCTGGCCGTCCTGCCGCTGCGAAGGTGGCGGTTGCGGCGACGCCTGGCGGTGGAGGCCGGGCGGCGGGCCGGGGCCGTGGTGGAACTCTGCGCCGCGCTGGCGGGGGAGCTGCGCAGCGGCTCGACACCGGAGCAGGCGTTGCACCTGGTCACGGCCCGGCTCGCCGCGGACCCGGAGGGGCTGCGCCGGCTTGGCGAGGAGCCGGTGGCCCGGCTGGCGGCGGGTCGCTACGGCGGGGACGTTCCGGCCGCCTTCCAGCTGCTGGCCGAACTGCCGGGCGGCAGCGGGGCGGCGGCCGTCGCGGCCTGCTGGTGGGTCGCCTCCGACGGCGGGTCGGGGCTGGCCGCCGCACTGGACCGGGTCGCGGAGGCGCTGCGCGGCGAGCGGGCGCTGGCGGAGGAGATCGCCGGGGAGCTGGCCGGGCCGCGGACGACGATCGCGGTCCTGGCCGCCCTGCCGGGCGCGGGGCTGCTGCTGGGCGCCGCGCTCGGGGCCCGTCCGCTGGACGTCCTGCTGCACACGTCGGCCGGTTTGGGCTGCCTCGTGGCGGGGGCGGCCCTAGAGGGGCTGGGCGTGCTCTGGACGGCCCGCATCGTCCGGGCTGCGGCCCGGGGAGCGCTGGAGCCGCCTCAGAGGCCCGGCGGCGGGCTCGAGGGAGCCGCTCCCACGCGCCGGGCGGGCGGTGGTCCGCGCCGAGGGCTCAGGTGGGAGCGGGCGCGGGCGCTCAGCGGGGGAGCGGGGGCGGGGTGATGCGGGGCGCCGAGTGGACAGTAGCCGGACTCCCGGTGGCGGTAACGGTGGCGGTGGCGGCCGTGGTGAGGCTGGTGCGGGGAAGGGACAGGCGGCGGGCGTACGCCTGGGTGCGGGAGCGGGAGGAGGCGCGGAAGCGAACCGGGCCGAGGGCTCCGGACGAGCCGAGGGCTCCGGACGTCGGGCGCTGGCGGCGCCCGGCGACGGCGGCCGGCGCCGGGCTCGCGGTGGCAGTGTTGCTCGGTGGCCCCGCCGGGGCGGTCATCGGGGTGCTGGCGGCGGTGGGCGTCCACCGGTGGTCGGCCCGGGCGCGGTCGCCGACGGATCGCCGGCTGGCGGCGGAGGAGGAGCTGCTCACCAGGCAACTCCCCCTGGGTGCGGAGCTGCTGGCGGCCTGCCTCGGGTCGGCCGCGCTGCCCTCGGCGGCGGTGTCGGCGGTGGGCCGGAGCGTGGGTGCGCCGCTGGGGCCGCGGCTGATGGCGATCGGGGCCGAACTGGCCCTGGGTGCCCCGCCGGAGCTGTGCTGGACCCGGCTGGGCGAACAGCACCCCTCGTTGGCCCCGCTGGCGCGCTGCCTGGTCCGGACGAGCCTCGGCGGGGCTCCCGCGGCCAGTCCGCTGATCGGACTGGCCCAGGCGCAGCGGACGGCCGCCGCCCGCGCGGCCCACGCGCGGGTCCGTCGGGCCGCGGTGCTCGCCACCGCGCCGCTGGGGCTCTGCTTCCTCCCCGCCTTCGTCCTGATCGGGGTGGCGCCGGTGGTGATCGGCCTCACCAGCCGGTTCGCCCAGGCCATGTGAATGAACGTCGGCTCCGGATCCGCCGGGGTCGCGGAAGAGATCGGACAGGAGACATCGATGACCGCAGTGATCGCGATCAGGCCCGGCACCGGGCGCCCGCTCCGGCAATTGCTGGGGGCGTGGCGACGGAAGAGTCGCTGGGCGGCCGGCCGGGCGCGTTGGCTGGCCCGGCGCCGGGGCCGGTCGGACGCCGGGATGACGACGGCCGAGTACGCCGTCGGCACGCTGGGCGCCTGTGCCCTCGCCGCCGGGCTGTACAAGGTGGTGACCAGCGCGACCATCACCGGGGCGCTGACCGAGATGCTGGAACGCGCGCTCCATGCCGCGTAGGGCGGCGCGCGGCGGGGCTCGGCCGTGGCCGCTGCGGCCGGGCCGACGTGGCGACGGCGGCTTCGCCACGGCCGAGACGGCCGTGGCCCTGCCCGCGCTCGTCCTGCTCGCGGCGATGCTGATCTGGGGAGTGCTCGCGGCGGCCGCGCAGATCCACTGCGTGGACGCGGCCCGGATCGGCGCCAGAGCGGCTGCGCGCGGTGAGGCGGATGCCGCCGAACTCGCCCGGGCGGCCGCCCCGCCGGGGGCGGAAGTCCGGCTGGCGGTCGCGGCGGACACGGTGCGGGTCGACGTGGACGCGCCGTGTGCGGCGCCCGGGAGGCTCGGCGGTCTGCTCGCGGTGCGGCTCGGTGCCCGGGCCGTGGCGGCGCGGGAGGACGTGTTGGGCAGTGCCACGGGAGGAGGTGGTGGTGCGTGGCCCTCCTGAGCGGCCCGCGGCGGGCGGTGGAGCGGCTGGCGCGAGCCCGTACGGCTCGGGCCGCCTCGGCCGGCGGGTACGGGCCGGACGCGGGCTCGGCGACGGTGTGGCTGCTCGCTCTGACGATGCTGGGCACGGCGGTGTTCGCCGCGACGATCGCGGTCGGTGCGGTGGTCGCCGCCCGGCACCGGGCCGAGTCGGCCGCCGACTTGGCGGCCCTCGCCGCAGCGGACCGGCTGTTGCTGGAGACGGACGGCGGCTGCGGTCGGGCCGCCGGGATCGCCGCCGCGCAGGGCGCCGCGCTGGTGTCCTGCGCGGTGGACCGGTCGGCGGACGCCGTCGAGGTGGTCGCCGAGGTGCCGGTCGGCGGGCTCCCGGTGCGCCTGCCGGTCGGTCCGGCGCGAGCGAGGGCCCGGGCGGGACCGGTACGGGCTCCGGTCACCGCCGCCGGGGACGGCCTCGGCGGAGCCCCGGGCGGCGCGGCGGCGGCCTCATGAACCGCTCGGCGCCGCACCTTCCGGGCCCGGCCCGGACTCCGCGTCAGGCGCCCCGTCCAGCAGGACGTCCAGCAGCAGGACGGCGGCCGCCTTGTCCAGCGGGTCGTTCCCGTTGCCGCACTTGGGCGACTGGACGCAGGACGGGCAGCCGCGCTCGCACTCGCAGGAGGCGATCGCCGCCCGGGTGGCGGTCAGCCACTCGACGGCCCGCTGGAAGCCGCGTTCGGCGAAACCGGCCCCGCCCGGGTGGCCGTCGTAGACGAACACGGTGGGCAGCCCGGTGTCCGGGTGCAGCGGGACGGAGACGCCGCCGATGTCCCACCGGTCGCACGTGGCGAACAGCGGCAGCAGGCCGATCGAGGCGTGCTCGGCGGCGTGGGCGGCGCCGGGCAGCTGGTCGAGCGGGAGGTTCGCGTCGAGCAGCTGGTCCTCGGTGACGGACCACCAGACCGCGCGGGTACGCAGGGTGCGGGGCGGGAGGTCGAGTTTGCTCTCGCCCATGATCTCCCCGGTGGAGATCCGCTTCCGGAGGTAGCCGACCACCTGGTTGACCACCTCCACCGAGCCGAAGCTGAGTCGGCCCTCGCCCCAGGGGACGGTGGTGTCGGTGTCGAGGACGGAGATGGAGGTGATGTCGCGGGCGGCCGTGGTGTACGGCGGATCGGCCGGTTCGACCAGGGCGACCGAGTTCTCCAGGTCGAGCTCCCGTACGAGGTAGGTGCGGCCCTGGTGGAGGTGGACGGCTCCGGTGTGGACGGTGGTGTGGGCCGCCGCGGCGTCCACCGTGCCGAGTAGGCGGCCGGTGTCGGCCTCGACGATCTGCACCGGGCTGCCGCCGCTGCCGCGCAGGTCGACGGCGTCGGCGGCGCGCTCCCGGCGGGTCCAGTACCAGGAGCCGTCGGCCCGCCGGCGCAGCAGGCCGCGCCGTTCCAGTATCGGCAGCAGCGGCGCGGTGGAGGGCCCGAACATCTCCAGGTCCGCGTCGGTCAACGGGAGCTCGGCGGCGGCGGCGCACAGGTGCGGGGCGAGCACGTGCGGGTTGTCGGGGTCGAGCACGGTGGCCTCGACCGGCGCCGCGAACAGCGCCTCGGGGTGGTGCACCAGGTAGGTGTCCAGTGGGTCGTCCCGGGCGATCAGGACGGCCAGCGCGCCCTGGGCCTCGCGACCCGCCCGGCCCGCCTGCTGCCACAGCGAGGCGCGGGTGCCGGGGTAGCCGGCCATCAGGACGGCGTCGAGGCCGGAGATGTCGACGCCGAGTTCGAGAGCGGAGGTGGAGGCGAGTCCGAGCAGCCGCCCGGAGTGCAGAGCGCGCTCCAGGGCCCGGCGTTCGTCGGCGAGGTAGCCGCCGCGGTAGGCGGCAACCCGGTCGGCGAGCGGTCGGCCGAGCTGGTCCTGGGCCTGGAGGGCGACGAGTTCGGCGGCGCGGCGGGAGCGGACGAACACGACGGTCCGGGTCTGTTGTTCGACCAGGTCGGTCAGCAGGTGGGCGGCCTCGGCGGTGGCGGTGCGGCGCACCGGCGCGCCGTGCTCGCCGACGTTCTCGGTCAGCGGCGGCTCCCAGAGGCCGAAGACCATCGGCCCGCGCGGAGAGGCGTCCTCGGTCACGGCCACGGCGGGCAGGCCGGTCAGGCGCCGGGCGGTCGCGGCCGGGTCGGCGGTGGTGGCGGAGGCGAGCAGGAAGGTGGGTGACGAACCGTAGCGGGCGCAGATCCGGCGCAGCCGCCGCAGCACCTGGGCGACGTGCGAGCCGAACACGCCCCGGTAGCTGTGGCATTCGTCGACGACCACGTAGCGCAGCACCTTGAGGAAGGAGGACCAGCGGGCGTGCGCGGGCAGGATGCCCCGGTGCAGCATGTCCGGGTTGGTGAGCACGTAGGAGGCGTACTGGCGGACCCACTCGCGCTCCTCGGGCGGGGTGTCGCCGTCGTACAGGGCGGCCCGGACCCTCGGCGGGGCGAGTTCGGCGGCGCGCCGACGCTGGTCGGCGGCGAGCGCCTTGGTCGGGGCCAGGTAGAGCGCGGTGGCGCCGCGGCCGTTGCGGGCCTCGGTGCCCTCCAGTAGATCGCTGAGCACCGGCGCCAGATAGCCCAGCGACTTGCCCGAGGCGGTGCCTGTGGCGATCACCACAGTCTGGCCGCTTTTGGCCAGGTTCATCGCTTCTGCCTGGTGCGCCCAGGGCCGCTCCACCCCGACGGCACGCGCGGAGGCCACGATCTCCTCCCGGATCGACTCGGGCCACGGCGAATAACGCGCAGGTCGGGCGGGAAGGTGCTCCGTATGGGTGAGCCGGTCGGACCGCCCCCGGCCGGTGGAAAGGGTCGTGAGCAGTGCCTCGGGCAGGCTGTGTCGGGGCGGCATGAGGACCCAGTGTGTCACCGGCGTGACGCAGAATCGTCGTAAGCCATCGTGCGGGCATGGTCGCAGGTGGTTGAATGTGGCCGTGACGGCCGTACGGCCGTGGGTCGCAGCGCTGAGGCTTGCCACGCGTTGGCTTGGCGCGCCCGGGCTCGCGACCATGCGGTGGCGGCCGTCCGGCCGAGGATCGCACATGACGTAGCAAGGCAAGGTGCTGGAGGTTCCGTGGACCTGTCCCTGTCGACCCGTGCAGTCGGCGATCGTACGGTCGTCGAGGTTGGCGGCGAGATCGATGTGTACACCGCCCCGAAGCTGCGGGAGCAGCTGGTCGAGCTCGTCAACGACGGCAAGTACCACCTCGTCGTCGATATGGAAGGCGTTGACTTCCTCGACTCGACCGGTCTGGGGGTGCTGGTCGGCGGTCTGAAGCGGGTGCGCGCCCACGAGGGCTCGCTGCGCCTCGTCTGCAACCAGGAGCGCATCCTCAAGATTTTCCGGATCACCGGCCTGACCAAGGTCTTCCCGATCCACACCTCGGTGGACGACGCGGTCGCCGCGACCGACTGACGTGTTCGGGCCGGTCCCTGCGGCCGGCCCGCCCGTTCCATGCGTCCGGGACGCCGGGGCCTGTGAGGCCTTGGTGCTTCCCGGCCGCTCAGGGGCCGGTTCGGCCGGCCCGTTGGGGCCGTACCTCCGGCCCCCGTCGGAGTACCCCGAGGGGGAGAGATGGCAACCGTCGAACTTCGATTCAGCGCGCTTCCCGAGCACGTGCGGACGGCCCGACTGGTCGCCGCGGCCGTCGCCAGACGGGCCGGGGTCGACGAGTCGGTGCTCGACGAGGTGCGGCTCGCGGTTGGTGAGGCGTGCTCCCGTGCGGTCGGTCTGCACCAGCGTGGTGGCATCGGCGGCACGGTCCGGGTCGCGCTGACCGATCAGGAGAAGCGTTTCCTCATCGAGGTCGAGGACGAAGCCGGCCCCGCCGCCGTCCCGGCCGCCGGTGCCGACGAGGGCGGCGACCCGGACGAGGACACCCTGGGCCTCGCCGTGATCACCGGCCTGGTCGAGGACCTGGAGGTCACCGACGGCACCGGTGGCGCCGTGATCCGGATGAGCTGGCCGGTTTCGGTCTCCTCCGTCGCGGTCTGAGGACCTGCGCCGTCCGGACCGGCCCGGGTGCAGGCATCCCGATTGCGGGGATTCCGACTTCCGGGATTCCGGCTTCCGGGGTCCCAACTCCTGGGATCCTGTTGACAAATTGTTGATCCTGGCGGTTCGCTGCTTCCGGCGCGACCGGGTCCGATCGTCGATCGGACGTGTCGCGGAAGAGGAACCACATGCGGATTCGCATCCTGTGGCCGGCCGGTCAGGCCACCGCCACGCTGCGGGCCACGCCCACCGCCGAGGCGCTCCGGGCCGAGCTGCCGATCGTGTCGACGGCCAGCGCCTGGGGCGAGGAGGTCTACTTCGGCACGCCCGTCAGCGTGCCGCGCGAGGATGGTGCCCGGCAGGTGGTCGAGCCGGGCACGGTCGCGCTCTGGACCGACGGCGACAGCCTTGCGCTGCCCTACGGCCCGACGCCGATCTCGCGTGCCGGCGAATGTCGGCTGGCCGGCCCCTGCAACGTCCTCGGAGCGCTGGACGGGGACGCCCGGGTGCTGCGCACCGTCCGGTCGGGCGATCCGATCCGGGGCGAGCGGGCCGGGGGCGGCCGGGGGCGGCCGACCGGGAGCTGAGCAGCCGGGAACCAGGGCTCGGGTGACGGCCGTGTAGGTTCGACGACCGAAGACGACCGAAACCGAAAGGCTTCTCCCGGTGAACAAGCGACTGCTGGCCGTACCCGCCCTCGGCGTGCTGCTCGCGTTCGGCGCCGTCGGCTGCGGCGACGACAACAGCAAGCAGCTGGAGTCCTGGGCGTCGAACGTCTGCGGCGCGGCCAAGGACCCGATCGCCCAGGCGCAGTCCGCGCTCGCGGACACCGGCCAGGTGAAGACCGGCGAGTCCCCGGCCGACCTGCAGAAGCGGCTCTCGACGGACATCGGGCGGCTGGCCAAGACCAACCAGGACATCGCGGCCGCCATCGACGCGGCCGGCGCGCCCAAGGTCGCCGACGGCGCGACCCTGCAGAAGGACACCGTCGACGAGCTGAAGAAGGCGTCCGACGGCTACCTGGACGTCCAGAAGAAGCTGGATGCGCTGGCCAACAACGACCAGGCGAAGTTCGCGGACGGGCTGCGCAGTGTCGCCGACCAGGTGCAGCAGCTGGCCTCGCTGTCGACCCAGGCGCAGAGCAAGCTGCAGCGCGGCGAACTCGGCGCGGCGATGGCCAAGCAGGAGGGCTGCAAGCCCAGCCAGACCACCCCGACCGCGGGTGCGAGCGGCAGTGCCGGCGGCTCCCCGGCCGCTGGGGGCGCGAGCGGGACCCCGAGCGCCGGAGCGTCTGCCACGACCGGCGCCCCCAGCGGTACTCCCACGCCCGGTGCGACGGGCAGCGCGAGCCCGGCGGCCACCCCCTCCGCAGGCGCCGCCACCACTCCGGCGTCCACCCCGTCGACGGCGTCCACCCCGTCGACCCCGGCCCCCAGCGCGAGCTGATCGAGGGCGGCAACCCGAGGACGGCAACCCGAGGACGGCGACCGGAGAACGGGGACCGGCGAACGGGGACAGAGGACGGGGACAGAGGACGGGAACCAAAGGGGCAGTAGCAGCCGGGGTCGCTCGCAGGAGCGGCCACGGCCGTCGCCTGTGCGGGCCGGTTGCCGCCGGGCGAGGCGCCTGGTCCGTGTCGGTGGTGCCGGGGTCGACGCGCCGGTTCGAGCGGCGAGGCGCTCCGCCGGAGGGACGGGCGCGGGCTCCGGGCGGTTGCGCCCCGGGCGGGTTCCGGTGGGCGGGCGTCGGCCGCCCTCGGGTGGGCTGGTGGGGCGGGGGCGGGGTGGAGCGGGGGACAATGGCAGGGTGATCAGTAGCCCCGTTCTCGACCCGACCCGTCTGGCCAAGCTGCGTGAGGCGCTGCTGGCCGCGTCCTTCACCGCCGATGGTTGCCTGGACCTCTTGGGGCCCACCGGCTACGCGGCGTTGGCCCGTAGCGAGGCGGTCCCGGCGCTGCGTGCGACGCGGGGTGGCAGCCCGCTGGAGACCCTGGTGCGGCTGTTCCTGCTGCAGCAGCCGGTGCCGTACAAGGCGGCGGCCGCCGCGCTGCCGGTGGAGGACTGCCTGGCGGACGGCTGGCTGCGGTCCGACGGGGATCTGGTGCGTGCCACGGTGGACGTCCGGCCGTACGCCAACGAGGTTGCCGGGCTGCCCAGTTCGGATGCCTGGGTGGTCTCCGACCTGGGCTGCGCGGTGGGCGGCGCGGGCGGCATCGGCTCCGGGGAGACCGCGCACGGGGTGGCCCGCAAGGATCTGGTGCTGGGGGTCGGCGGGGCGTCCACGACACTGGCCAACATCACCGTGCGCCGCCCCGTCCGGGCCGCGCTGGACCTCGGCTCGGGCTCGGGTGTGCAGGCGCTGCACGCGGCCCGGCACGCCCAGCAGGTGGTCTCCACCGACCTCAACCCGCGCGCGCTGCGGTTCACCGAGCTGACCCTGGCGCTGTCCGGTTTCGACAACACCGAGGCGGCCGCCGGGAGCCTCTTCGAGCCGGTCGGGGAGCGGAAGTTCGACCTGATCGTCTCCAACCCGCCGTTCGTCATCTCGCCGGCCGGCCGGTTCACCTACCGCGACGGCGGCATGGCCGGGGACGACCTGTGCCGCAGTCTGGTGCGCTCGGCCGCCGAGCACCTGGAGCCGGGCGGCTACTGCCAGTTGCTCGCCAACTGGCAGCACGTCAAGGGCGAGGACTGGCACGAGCGGCTGGCCGGCTGGGTGGCGGGCACCGGGCTGGACGCCTGGATCGTCCAGCGCGAGGTCCAGGACGTCGCCCAGTACGCCGAGTTGTGGCTGCGTGACGGCGGCGACCACCGCGGCCCCGGCGGCGACTACCAGGCCCGGTACGGAGAGTGGCTGGACGCCTTCGAGGCGGGCCGGGTCGAGGGCATCGGCATGGGCTGGATCACCCTGCGGGCGAGCGGCGCCGAGAGCCCGACCGTCCGGGTGGAGGAGTGGCCGCACCCGGTGGAGCAGCCGCTCGGTCCGCACATCGAGGAGTGGTTCGACCGGCAGGACTTCCTGCGTTCGCAGGACGACGCGGGCCTGCTCGCGGCCCGCTACGTGCTGGCCGACGAGGTGGTCCAGGAGCAGGTCGGCGCGCCGGGGGCGGAGGACCCGGAGCACGTGATCCTGCGTCACAACCGGGGCATGCGGCGGGCCACCAAGGTGGACACCGTGGGTGCCGGCTTCGTCGGGGTCTGCGACGGGTCGCTGTCGGCGGGCGAGATCGTGGACGCCATCGCGCAGCTGCTGGGCGAGGACCGGGTGGTCCTGCGGGACCGGGTGCCGGAGTCGCTGCGGCTGCTGACCGAGCAGGGGTTCATCAACCCCGTTCGGTGATCCCCGTTCGGTGATCCCCGTCCGGGCTCCATCCGGCGACCCTCGTCGGGTGGCCCCGGTTCGGTGACCGCCGGTCCGGTGCCCCCGCTCAGTGGAACGCTTCGTGGACAGCCCTCGGTTCACCCGCCCGTGCCCTCCGGTTCGTCCGGTGGTCCCCGGGTGGCCGCGCCCCGTTGGTCCGACACTGTGAGGCTCTCCGTCCACAGGCTGTGGACAGAGCTGGGGAGCCGGGGGCCAGGGGTGGACACGACGACGGCGACGGTGGGTGGGCTGGTGCTCGCCCTCTTCGGTGGCGTGCTGCTGCTCTGGTGCGCCGCCGAAGTGCGCCTGCGCCACCGGGTGCGCCGGCTGGGGGTGTCGACGGTGGCCGCGGTGGTCGCCGAGAGCGACGCGCACGGGCAGCTCGACAGCGCGCCGCTGCTCTCCTTCTCCGTGCTTCCCCCGGTCGACGGGTCCGGCGGTGGCCGGATCTCGGAGCTGGTGCTCACCCGTCCGCGCGGACACACCCCGCTGCGCCGTCCGGAGCGGTTCGGGCCCGGGGCCTCGGTGCGGGTCTGCTACGACCCCGACCGGCCCTGCCGGGCGGTGCTGGCGGCGGGGGAGGTCGGCCGGACGGCGGCCGCCGACCTGCTGTGGAGCGCCCTGGGCGTGTGCTGTCTGGCGGCGGGCACCGGGCTGCTGGCAGCGGTCGGCCGCTGAGGTCACGGCGGTACCGGACGGCCCAGCCGTACCGGGAGCCTCAGTCGTACCGCCTGTACCAAACACATCAGACGTATCGGACATGTCAGCCGTAACAACCATGCCGGTAATCCCTGGCGCGATCCGGAGAGCGCAATACCGGAAGCGCGGCGATTTTTCCGTTGACAGATCTTGAAATCCGTCATTCCATCCTCCGGAACCTGCCGAAGCCCCCCTCCACGGGGCGCGAACCTCCGTCATCGGGTTACCGTTCGAGTGGCGTCGGTGAGCCCGGCAAGTGAAAACGCGGGATCCGTCCGTTTGACAAGGGTGGCCGGGGTACGGTCACACTCCGCTGGTGGGGTGTCGTGCAGCGGCAGCCCGGGACGGTGGAGGGGTCGGGCGGAGCGCAGCCCGTGCTGCCGGCGCCGACCAGCCACATAAGGACCGGGAGAGAAGAGCGAAGGTGTCCCCGAGCAGCGAGACCGCGCACGGACAGCGACTCGTCATTGTCGAGTCGCCGGCCAAGGCGAAGACGATCAAGGGCTACCTGGGCCCCGGCTACATCGTCGAGGCGAGCGTTGGGCACATCCGCGACCTCCCCAGCACGGCGGCCGAGGTGCCGGACAAGTACACCGGCGAGGTGCGCCGCCTCGGGGTGGACGTCGACCACGACTTCGCGCCCATCTACGTGGTCAACGCGGACAAGAAGTCCCAGGTCAGCAAGTTGAAGTCGCTGCTCGCGGAGTCCGACGAGCTCTTCCTGGCCACCGATGAGGACCGCGAGGGCGAGGCCATCGCCTGGCACCTCCAGCAGGTGCTGAAGCCCAAGGTGCCGGTGCACCGGATGGTGTTCCACGAGATCACCAAGTCGGCGATCCAGGAGGCCGTGGCCAACCCGCGCGAGCTCAACCAGCGCCTGGTCGACGCCCAGGAGACCCGCCGCATCCTCGACCGGCTGTACGGCTTCGAGGTCTCGCCGGTGCTGTGGAAGAAGGTCATGCCGAAGCTGTCGGCGGGCCGGGTGCAGTCCGTCGCGACCCGTCTGGTGGTCGAGCGCGAGCGCGAGCGGGTGGCCTTCCGCACCGCCTCGTACTGGGACCTGGTCGGCACCTTCGGCACCGGCCGCACCCCGGTGGACTCCGCCAACCCGGAGACCTTCGGCGCCCGGCTCGCCTCGGTGGACGGCAAGCGGATCGCCAGCGGCCGCGACTTCGGCCCGGACGGCCGGCTGAAGGCCGGCAGCGCCAACACCCTGCACCTGGACGAGCAGGCGGCCCGCCAGCTGGCCGCCGCCCTGGCGCAGACCGCGTTCAGCGTCCGCAGTGTCGAGTCCAAGCCCTACCGCCGCTCGCCGTACGCGCCGTTCCGCACCACCACGCTCCAGCAGGAGGCCAGTCGCAAGCTGGGCTTCGGCGCCAAGCGGACCATGCAGGTGGCCCAGAAGCTGTACGAGAACGGCTTCATCACCTATATGCGTACCGACTCCACCACGCTGTCGGACACCGCGGTCGCCGCCGCCCGCGCGCAGGTCACCCAGCTCTACGGCGCCGACTACCTGCCGGACGCCCCGCGCACCTACGCCAGCAAGGTCAAGAACGCCCAGGAGGCGCACGAGGCCGTCCGCCCCTCCGGCGACCGCTTCCGCACCCCGGCCGAGACCGGCCTGGCCGGCGACGACTTCAGGCTGTACGAGCTGATCTGGATGCGCACCGTCGCCTCGCAGATGAAGGACGCGGTCGGCCAGTCCGTCACCGTCCGGGTCGGCGGCGCCTCCGCCGACGGCCGGGACGTCGAGTTCTCCGCCTCCGGCAAGATCATCACCTTCCACGGCTTCCTCAAGGCCTACGTCGAGGGTGCCGACGACCCGAACGCCGAGCTCGACGACCGCGAGCGCCGGCTGCCGCAGGTCGCCCAGGGCGACCCGCTGGCCGCCGAGCGGATCACCCCGGAGGGCCACGCCACCAAGCCGCCGGCCCGCTACACCGAGGCCTCGCTGGTCAAGGAGCTGGAGGACCGGGAGATCGGCCGCCCCTCCACCTACGCGTCGATCATCGACACGATCATCCAGCGCCGGTACGTGTTCAAGAAGGGCACGGCGCTCGTCCCGTCCTTCCTCTCCTTCGCCGTGGTCAACCTGCTGGAGAAGCACTTCGGCCGGCTGGTCGACTACGACTTCACCGCCAAGATGGAGGACGACCTCGACCGGATCGCCGCCGGTGAGGCGCAGTCCGTGCCGTGGCTGAAGCGCTTCTACTTCGGCGAGGGCGAGGGCCACGCCGCGGGCGGCGCCGCCGAGGCCGGCAACGGCGACGGCGACCACCTGGGCGGCCTGAAGGAGCTGGTCACCGACCTCGGCGCGATCGACGCCCGGGAGATCAGCTCGTTCAGGGTCAGCGACGACATCACCCTGCGGGTCGGCCGCTACGGCCCGTACGTCGAGCGCGCCTCCGCCGTCGAGGGTGAGCCCGGCCAGCGCGCCGACATCCCGGACGACCTGCCGCCGGACGAGCTGACCGTCGAGCTGGCCGAGGAGCTGCTGGCCAAGCCCAGCGGCGACTTCGAGCTCGGCCCGGACCCGGTCAGCGGCAACATGCTGGTCGCCAAGGACGGCCGCTACGGCCCGTACGTGACCGAGATCCTGCCCGAGGGCACGCCCAAGACCGGCAAGAACGCGGTCAAGCCGCGTACCGCCTCGCTGTTCAAGTCGATGGCGCTGGACAGCGTCACCCTGGAGGACGCGCTGCGGCTGCTCTCGCTGCCGCGCGTGGTCGGCACCGACGCCGAGGGCGCGGAGATCACCGCGCAGAACGGCCGTTACGGCCCGTACCTCAAGCGCGGCACCGACTCGCGTTCGCTCACCAGCGAGGACCAGATCTTCACGATCACCCTCGACGAGGCGCTGGCGATCTACGCCCAGCCCAAGCAGCGCGGCCGGGCCGCTGCGGCCCCGCCGCTCAAGGAGCTGGGCACCGACCCGGTCAGCGAGCGTCCGGTGGTGGTCAAGGACGGCCGCTTCGGCCCGTACGTGACCGACGGCGAGACCAACGCCACGCTGCGCAAGGACGACGACGTCGAGACCATCACGCCGGAGCGCGGCTACGAGCTGCTCGCCGAGAAGCGGGCCCGCGGGCCGGTGAAGAAGGCGGCGAAGAAGGCCCCGGCGAAGAAGGCGGCGGCCAAGAAGACCACCACCACCAAGACGACGGCGACCAAGACCGCCGCCAAGAAGACGGCCGCCAAGAAGACCGCCACCAAGACGGCGACGGCCAAGAAGACGGCCGCCAAGAAGACCGCGGCGAGCAAGACGGCGACCGGCAAGACCGCCGCCACCGACGAGGGCTGATCCGACGACAGCCCGCCGAGAGCGGAATCGGGCCCGCGCCTCCACCCGGGGGCGCGGGCCCGAGGTCTGTGCAGGGATCGTCACAGGCCGGTGATGACCGGGAACCGGAACCCCGTTCGTCTCAATCGGGCAAAGCCCGGCCCGCTACGCTGGCCGTATGACGAGCGAGGAGCAGCCCACCCCCAGCGCCGCCCGGGCCGCCGGAGCCACCGTGGCCGACCTGTCCGAGGTCGCGCCCGCCGGAACCCCCGTGGACCGGGCCCGGGCGCTGCTGCGGACCCGCCCCTACCGGCGGCTGTGGACCACCCAGCTGATCGGCGGCACCGCCGACCGGCTCGGTTTGCTGGTGCTGTTGGCGCTCACCGTGATCGCGGCCGCCCAGGGCGGCCAGCTCGGCGACCTGCCGCGCAGCCTCGCCTTCGCCACCGCCGCCGTCCTCGCCGTCCGGGTGGCGGCCACCGGGCTGGTCGGCGTGGCGCTGCTGGAGCCGGTGCACCAGCTGGTCGCCGGGAAGCTCGACCGGCGCTGGACGCTGTTCGGCGCCGACGCGCTGCGCGCCCTGCTGATCGCCCTGGCGCCGTGGTGGACGGTCTGGCTGAGCTCCGGCCCGCAGCCGTCGGGCGCGGCCACCTACGTCCTGCTCGCCACCGTGTTCGTCACCGGCGCGGCCGAACGGGTCTGGGGGATCGCCAAGACCGCCGCCGTCCCCGGGCTGCTGCCGCCGGCCAATCCCTACGCGCCCGCCGCCGAGCAGCGGCCGGCCGCGGCCAACCTGGACACCGTCCGCGGCATCGACCGCTTCACCGGCTGGGTCACCGTGCCGCTCGCGGCCGTCGGACTGGTCGCCTTCACCCTGGTCAACAACATCGGCGCGGCGCTCGGCTCGGACTGGCTGCGCGCCCACCAGCTGACCTTCGCGGCGCTCGGCGCGGCCGGCCTGTTCGCCGCCTCGGCCGTCCGCGGCTACCTCCAGCAGCTGCCCGGCGGCCCGGTGGCCGTCGCCCCGCACTCGCCGCTGACCGGCCTGCGCGCCCCGACCGACGCCACCCCCGGGCCCGCGCTGAGCAAGGGCCGAACCGGCAGCGCCCCGTACTTCACCTTCGCCGTCGCGGCCGGCTTCGCCTCGATGGCGGGCGTCGCCGCGCTGGCGCTGCTCACCGCCGCCGAGCACCGGGCCGGTCCGATCGGCTACGGCCTGATCGTGCTCGCCGCGGCCCTCGCCCCGGCGCTGGGCGCCCGGCTCACCCGGGTCACCCTGCCCTCGCTCTCCCGTCGCCGGCTGCTCGCGCTGGCGCTGCTCACCGAGGGCGTCGCGCTGATCCTGGCCGGGCTGGTGCTGGACTTCGTGCTGGTCCTGCTGCTCACCGCGCTGGCCGGTCTGGCCGCCGGGATCGTGGTCTCGGCCGGGCGCACCCTGCTCGCCCAGGAGGTCGAGGAGGCCCGGCTGCCCAAGGTCGCCGAGCACCTGTACGCGGTGCTCCGGGCCGTGGTCGCGGCCGCGCTGGTGGTCGTCCCGCTGATCGCCGCCGCTTACGGGGACGTCGAGTACGGCACCGTCGAGCCCGGTTCCTTCACCTTCATCCACGGTGGCGCGGCCCTCGCCGTCGCCACCTCGGGCCTGCTCACGCTGGTGCTCGCGGCCGTGGTGCTGCTGCGCACCGACGACCGGCGCGGCACCGCCCCGTTCGCCAAGGACCTGGTGGACGCGGTGCGCGGCGGCAGCGGCCCGGTGCCGCACCGCGGCGCCGGCACCGGCTTCTTCATCGCCCTGGAGGGCGGCGACGGCGCCGGCAAGTCCACCCAGGCCCAGGCACTCGCCGAGTGGATCCGCGGCAAGGGGCACGAGGTCGTGCTCACCCGCGAGCCCGGCGGCAGCCCGGTCGGGCAGCGGCTGCGCGGCCTGGTCCTGGACGTCGGCAACACCGGCCTGTCGCACCGCGCCGAGGCGCTGATCTACGCCGCCGACCGGGCCGAGCACGTCGAGAACGTCATCCGGCCGGCTCTCGCCCGCGGCGCCGTGGTGATCACCGACCGGTACATGGACTCCTCGATCGCCTACCAGGGTGCCGGGCGCGACCTGGCCGCCACCGAGGTCGCCCGGATCTCCCGCTGGGCCACCGGCGGGCTGCTGCCCGACCTGACCGTGGTGCTGGACGTCGACCCCACCAAGGCCCGGGAGCGCTTCACCGAGGCGCTGGACCGGCTGGAGTCCGAGCCCACCGAGTTCCACCAGCGGGTCCGAGCCGGCTTCCTCGCCCTCGCGGCCGCGGACCCGGCGCGCTACCTGGTCGTGGACGGCAGCCAGGCCCCCGGCTTCGTCACCACCGCCATCCGGCACCGGTTGGACCGCGAGCTGCCGCTCTCCGAGCAGGAGAAGGCCGCCCGCGCCGAGCAGGAGCGGCTGGCGAAGGAGGAGGCCGAGCGGCGCGCCGCCGAGGAGGCCCGCAAGAAGGCCGAGGCGGAGGCCGCCGAGCGCAAGCGCCAGGAGGTGCTGGCGCAGCTGCGGGCCGAGCAGGCCGAGCAGGAGCGGCTGGCCAAGGAGGAGGCCGAGCGGGCCGCAGCCGAGGCGCGGCGCAAGGCCGAGGAGGAGGCCCGCCGCCGCGCGGAGGAGGAAGCGAAGCGCCGGGCGGAGGAGGAGGCCGAGCGCCGTGCCGCCGAGCAGGCCCGGCTGGCCGCGGAGGCCGCCGAGCGCAAGCGGATCGCCGACGAGGCGGCCGCCCAGGCGGAGCTCCAGCGGCAGCGGGAGCTGGCCCGCGAGGAGCAGCGCCGCCGGGCGGAGGAGGCGCTGCAGCGGGCCGAGGAGGCCCGGCTGGCGCAGGCCGCGGCGCTCGCGGCGGCCTCCGCTGCCGCCGAGACGGCGGCGGACCGGGCCGAGGGGCGGCCCGAGGTCGGGGACGCGGCGACCACGCAGCTGCGGGCGGTTCGGGAGACGCCGCAGGGCGGCTCGCGGGACGCCTCGGCGGGGCTCGGCGACGAGGCGACGCGGGAGCTGTCGCTGCGGGACCGGTCGGCGGCCGTCCGGGCTGCCGACCCGGCCGCTGCGGCCGATGCCACCGCCAAGCTGCCGGTGGTGCCGGCCCCGACCGTGGACGAGACCGCCGTGCTGCCGAAGGTTCCGGCGGTGGACGAGACCGCGGTGCTGCCCCGGGTCGAGCCGGGCCGCCGGCCCGGTGAGCCGGTGGACAGCACGCGTGAGCTGCCGGTGGTCGACGGGCGGCAGGCGGGCGCCGAGCCTCAGCCCGGCGTCGACCGGCCCACGGCGGAGCGGCCCCGGCCTGAGTGGGCCGAGCAGACCCCGATGGACGACCTGCCGAGCCTGACCGACACCCTGCTCGGCTCGCGCGACGAGTGGGCGCGCTGGGAGCAGGGCGGTGGCGAGGGGCGGCACCCGCACGACGGCCAGGACCGGCGCGACGGGGACGACCGAGGCGACGGGGACGACCGGGGCGAGGACGGCGGCAAGGGCAAGGGTCGGCGCTGGGGCCGTCGGGGCTGAGCCCCTTTCGCACCGTTGACGGGCGGCGCCGTCGGGGCAGTGGTCCCCGGCGGCGCCGCCCGCCGTCGTACCGGCGCGGTCCGTACCCGGGGTGACCCGGACGGAGCAGTGGCTGTCGGGGCGGAGACGTATGCTCGACGGCGGGGAATCGGCGCCGGGAGCGCTGTCGTACTGAGCTTGGGAGCAGCGGTGGCCGTCTGGGACGACCTGGTGGGCCAAGAGCGGGTGGTCGAGCAGCTGACCGCCGCCGCCCGGGCGGCCGGGGCGGCGGTCGAGGCCGGCCGTGGCGCCGCCCCGGAGCAGGGCGGGAACGCCTCCCTGATGACGCACGCCTGGCTGTTCACGGGCCCGCCCGGGGCCGGGCAGGTCACCGCCGCGCGCGCCTTCGCCGCCGCCCTGCAGTGCACCAGCCCCGATCTCGCGCTCGGCGGCACGCCCGGCTGCGGGTTCTGCGACGGCTGCCACACCGTGCTGGCCGGCAGCCACGCCGACGTCAAGTACGTGCGGACCGACGGTCTGTCCATCGGCGTCGGCGACATGCGTGACCTGGTGCTGCGCGCCTCCAGCTACCCGACCGGCGGTCGTTGGTCGGTGATCCTGGTGGACGCCGCGCACCGGCTCACCGAGGCCGCCGCGAACGCGCTGCTCAAGGGCGTGGAGGAGCCCTCCCCGCGCACCGTCTGGCTGCTCTGCGCGCCCTCCGTCCAGGACGTGCTGCCGACCATCCGCTCGCGCTGCCGGCTGCTCGTGCTGCGCACGCCCTCGGCCGGGGCCGTCGCCGACATGCTGGTCCGCCGGGACGGGGTCGAGCCGGAGGCCGCCCGGCTGGCCGCGCTCGCAGGGCAGGGCGACATCGAGCGCGCGCGCCGCCTCGCCGTGGACGAGCAGGCCCGTACCCGCCGCACCGAGGTGCTGCGGATCCCGCTGGAGGTCTCCGACATCGGCGGCTGCCTGAGCGCCGCCCAGCGCCTGGTCGACACCGCCAAGGCCGACGCCGAGGCGCTCGCCGAGACCCAGGACGCCAAGGAGACCGACGACCTGAAGGCCGCCTACGGTGCCGCCGAGGGCAGCAAGGCGCCGCGTGGCATGGCCGGGGCGGTGAAGGAACTGGAGAAGCGGCAGAAGAGCCGCGCCACCCGCACCCGCCGGGAGACCCTCGGGGTCGCGCTGCTCGATCTGCTCGGCTTCTACCGGGACGTGCTGGCGATCCAGCTCGGCTCCACCGGCGCGCTCGCCAACGAGGACCAGCGGCAGGCGCTGAACCGGGTCGCCCAGGCCGGGCCGGCCGAGGGCACGCTGCGCCGGATCGAGGCGGTGCTCGCCTGCCGCCAGGCGCTGGACCGCAACGTGGACCCGCTGCTCGCGGTCGAGGCGATGACGGTGGCGCTGCGGGCGGGCTGAGCCCGTTCCGGTCCCCCGGTAGGCCTCCCGGAGTCGGCCCGGCATCCCACCTTCGAGTGAACGGGCGATACTCGCCGGGCACACCCGCGTGTGACGGTGCGCCCGTTGTGCACGCTGGAGGGCCGACTGCGCCCCGGCCGTACCCCGGGCCCCCTCCTGTGTCGGGAGGGCCCGCCGCCGGAGTGGTCGCCCCCCGTACGGCACCGGGCCGGTCCGGCGCCGGCCTTTCTCCGAGGTGGTGCGTTCCGTGGTTCGTCCGCTCCTCGTCATCCCCATGCTGGCCGCCGCCGTCGGCGGCATCTTGCTGGCGCGCGGCGCGCTCCAGCGCTGGCGTGACCTGCGCGCCGCCAAGACCTACGAGCTGGCGGGGGACCGGTGGCCGATGCTGCTGCGGGCGGCGGGGGCGATGGTCTGCGGGGTGTGCGTCAGCGCGTTGACGCTGCTCACCGCACTCGGGGCCTTCGGCGGCCTCGGCCGGGGCAGGCCGGAGGCGGACCGGTCGGCGCCCGCCGTGGACGCGGCCGCGGCGGGGGCCTGGGCGGGTTCCGGCGCGAGTGCGGCGGTCCGGCAGCCGGCGGCGCCGCCGACGCTGACCGAGTCGGCCTCGGCCGCTCCGGCTGCGGCCGGCGTCGTCACTGCCACTGCCACTGCCACTGCCACTGCCACTGCCGCTGCCGCTGCTACCGCTTCCGTTTCCGCTTCCGCGACGCCCGCCGTGGTCAGTCGCTTCGACAACGTCGGGCACCCGGGCGGCGGCGAGCTGCTGCAGTCCGCGGTGGTCGGCCCTGACGGGAAGCCGCGCAACGTCCGGGTCTGGCTGCCGCCGCAGTACGCCAAGGAGCCGAACGCGCGCTTCCCGGTCGTCGTGATGCACGCCGCCGCGCCGCGCAAGACCGCTGACGCCGAGGTTCCGGACGTCTTCGAGGGCATCGGCGAGGCCCTGCAGGGCGGCCGGGCCCATCCGTTCATCCTGGTCGCCCCCGAGGCGCCGAACGGCACCGCACACCCCTGCGAGCTGGTCGCCGCCGCCCCGGCCGCGGTCTCCGACGACGTGGCGCTGCGCACCACCATCGCGACGTCCTTCCGCACCCTGCCGCCCGGCCCGGCCTCCTGGGGCACCCTCGGCGTCGAGGGCGGCGCGCCGTGCGCGGCCGCGGCAGGGCTGGCCCGTCCGGACCTGTACGGCGTGGCCGCGGCGGTCTCCGGCCGGTACGACGCCGCCGCACTCACCCAGACCGGCGCCGAGGCCCCGGCGGGCAGCTCGGCCAAGCTGCTGCTCGCCGCGGCCAAGGCCGACGCCGCCGGGCTGGACGCGGCCCGCAAGCTCCAGGCCGCGCTCAAGGCCGGCCCCGGCCCGGCGGCCAAGGCCGAGGTGCGGATCTCGGACAACGTGCAGGACTTCAGCCCCGACCGGGAGCGGCTGCGGCTGGTCCGGCAGGCGGCGCAGTTCCTGGCCGAGGCGCTGGTGAAGGTGTCCTGAATGGCGGTTGAGCGGGCGTTACGCTGCCCGGTACCCGGGGTGGGTACCGGGCAGCCGCGTTTCCTCGCTCTCGTACTTTCGTGTGGTTCGTGGAGCTCGTGGTTCGTGGAGTTCGTGGAAGGGAAGCGGATGAGGGCCTTCGGGCGGCGGGTTCGGGCGGCGGCCGCAGTGCTGGTGGTCGGGCTGCTGGCGGTCTCGGCGGGTGGGTGCAGCGCGGGGCGGTCCGGTCCGGACGGTTCCGCGGGTTCGAGCGGGGTGTCCGGGCAGGCCGCGTCCGACTCGACGGGCTCCGGCGCGGCCGCTGTCACCCCGTTGGAGCCGCTGCCCGCCGCCGTCCCGGCCGCGCTCGCGCCGTACTACGCGCAGCGGCCGGTCTGGCAGCCCTGCGACGGCGGGTTCGAGTGCACCACCTTCCGGGTGCCGATGGACTACGACCGCCCGGGGGACGGCGACCTCACCCTCTCGGCGGCCCGGGCGGCGGCCGTCCCCGCTGAGGCCACCTCAGGTGTCGACACCCGGCTGGGCTCCCTGCTGCTCAACCCGGGCGGGCCCGGCGGCTCGGCGATCGAGTACCTGGAGGCCGTCGCCCGGACCTACGACCGCTCGGTGCGCGCCCGGTACGACCTGGTCGGTTTCGACCCGCGCGGGGTCGGCCGCAGCAACCCCGTCAGCTGCCTGAACGGCGAGCGGATGGACGCCTTCACCGCCGCCGACCTCGATCCCGGGGACCAGCGGGCGATCGACGCGCTGGTCGCCGCCGACAAGGAGTTCGCCGAGGGCTGCCACCGGCAGGCCGGGGCCGCGCTCGGCCACCTCAGCACCGTCGAGGCGGCCCGCGACATGGACGTGCTGCGCGCCCTGCTCGGCGACGAACGGCTGAACTACGTCGGCAAGTCCTACGGCACCTTCCTCGGCGCCACCTACGCCGGGCTCTTCCCGAGCCGGGTCGGACGGGTGGTGCTGGACGGCGCGATGGACCCGGCACTCGACTCGGTGGCCGACAACCGCACCCAGGCCAGCGGCTTCGAGACCGCCTGGGCCGCCTTCGCCGAAGACTGTGCCAAGCGCGAGGACTGCCCGCTCGGCCGAACCGAGCAGCAGGTCGACGAGCAGCTCGCCGCCCTGCTCACGGCCGTCCACGACCAGCCGCTACCGAGCACCGACAACGGGCGCCGGCTCACCGGCTCCCAGGCGACCACCGGGGTCATCCAGTCGCTGTACGCCGACTTCCTCTGGCCCAAGTTGCGCAGCGCGCTCTCCGACGCCAAGGCGGGCGACGGCACCGGGCTGCTCAAGCTCTCCGACTCCTACTACGGGCGCGAGGCGGACGGCTCGTACCCCAACCTGATGTTCGCCAACACGGCGGTGAACTGCCTCGACCTGCCCGCCCCGTTCCGCTCGCCGGAGGACGTCCAGCGGGCGGTGCCCGACTTCGAGCGGGCCTCGCCGCACTTTGGGCGCGACATGGCCTGGATGGCGCTGACCTGCGCCTACTGGCCGGTCCGGGCCACCGGCGCGGCGCACACCATCCGGGCCGCCGGCGCCGCCCCGATCGTCGTCGTCGGCACCACCCGCGACCCGGCCACCCCGTACGACTGGGCCCGCTCCCTGGCCGGGCAGCTGGAGTCCGGCCGCCTGCTCACCTACGACGGGGACGGCCACACCGCGTACGGGCGGCACAGCACCTGCGTGGACGGCGCGGTCAACCACTTCCTGCTGACCGGGGAGGCGCCGGAGCAGGGCAAGCGCTGCGACCGGTAGTCGGCTCACCTCACACGGAGGAGACCGCCAGCTTCGCGGCGAAGCCGGCGAACAGCACGGCGACGCCGCTGGTCAGCGTCGCGGAGAGGCGCTTGCGGCGGCGGAAGGCGGTGGCCAGCGTGGTGCCGGTGAAGATCAGCAGTGAGAGGTAGAGCAGGCTGAAGGCCTGCAGGATCCCGCCGAGCAGGCCGAAGGAGAGCACGGGCTGCCCGTACGACGGGTCGACGAACTGGGTGAAGAAGGTAACCCCGAGCTAGCCATAATCGTGATGATCACATGATTGGGGGACCTTGTGAGCTTGAAGACACTCGCTCGGCGTCGGGCGGGGCAGCGGTCGTATGCGGGCCTGCGGGGTGGCCTGTACGCCCGCAAGAGCCAGTACCGGGGACAGAAGAGCAGCCGGCACCGGTCGGTCGCGGAGCAGCTCACCGCGGGGCGCGAGGACGCCGACCGGCTCGGCGTGGTGATCGGCGAGCACGGCGAGTACGTCGACGATGGGATCTCCGCCTCTCGCCACGCCACGCAGACCGTTCGGAACGACTTTGAGCGCCTGCTCGACGACATCGAGCATGGGCGGCTCGACATCGTGATCGCTTGGGCCTCGACTCGTCTGCAGCGCGACCTCGCGGTGTACGTCCGCCTGCGGGACGCGTGCGCGCGTGCCGGCGTGCTGTGGTGCTACGGCGGGAAGGTCTATGACCTGTCCGACAAGGACGACCGCTTCCGTACCGGCCTCGACGCGCTCGTCGGTGAGCGCGAGGTCGACGAGCTGCGCGACAACGTCATGCGGGCCCTGCGGTCGAATGCGGCCGAGGGCCGTCCGCACGGCCGGGCACCGTACGGCTACCGGCGGGTCTACGACGAGAAAACCGGGGCGTACCTGCGGACGGAGATCGTCCCGGAGCAGGCGGAGATCGTCCGGGAGATTTGCGAGCGCGTCGCGGCCGGGCAGGCGTATAAGCGGATCGCCGACGACCTGAACGTGCGCCGTGTTGTTCCGCCCACCGAGTTCTGGACCGCGAAGCAGGTCGACCGGATGGCGTGGCTTCAGATCGGCGAGCACCCGCAGCATCGTGCGATCAGGGCCGAGGTGATCCGCCGGTTCGACGAAGGCGAGGCGGCGAAGGAGATCGCAAGGGACTTCAACGAACGCGCGCTTCCGCTGATCGCGGGGCAGTGGTGGCCGGCAACGGTCACTCAGTTCGCGAGTGATCCGCGGTACATCGGCGTGCGCACACATAACGGGGTTGCCACCCACGATGAGGCTTGGCCGAGGATTACGGACCCCGGCACTCACGCCCAGTGCCTGGCAGTGATCGGGAAGCGGCGTACGTCGACGACCTACAACAAGCGGCCGGGTCGGGCCAAGTACCTGCTTCCGGGCAATGCAGTCTGTGACGTCTGCAGCTCACCTCTGTTCTCTGGGATCAATGGTGCCCCGGCGACGGCCACGGCCAAGGGCACCAAGATGCGGCGTCTGAACTGCATGCAGCCCGGGCAGGGCGACGCCAAGGGCTATCACGTCAGCTTCGACATGCAACTCGCCGACGACTACGTCAAGTCGGAGCTGTTCGACTGGCTCGCGTCGCCGGGGTTCATCGAGGCCTACGTCAAGAGCGACGAGGAACGCGCGCAGCGGGTCGCGGACGCCGAGGGGGAGATCAAGGTGTTGCGGGCGCGGCTTGGGTCGTTCCGTCAGGCGGCGATCGACGGGACGATGTCGGCGGAGAGTTTCGCGGCGATCGAGGCCGGTCTGCTGCCCAAGATCGCCGAGGCGGAGCGGCTTTCGAGCAGCTTGCGCGTGCCGTCGGTCGTGCGCGGTATCGCTGGTGCGACGCGTGAGGAGATCGAGGCGGCTTGGGATGCGCTCGATTTGCCTCAGCAGCGGCTGATCGTGGAAACGCTGCTCGACGTCCGTGTGAAGCCTGTCGGCCGCGGGATTCGCCCCGAGTCCGCAGAGCCGTTCGTGACGGTCACGCCTCGGCGGTTGGACCTAGTTGCATAGTGCAGGGACGCCGATGGGCCGCACAGCGTTTGCTGTGCGGCCCATCGGCGTTGGTGCGGAAGGTCATGAGTCGTTGCCACTCGGCTCGGGGCCGTGGTCGGGGCGGCCGGCCAGACCGTTGAGAGCTGTCTCGATGGCTGTGGCGCCGGTCGGGGTGACGTGCCGGTCGTCGACGCAGAGCACGAGGTGCCCGGCGGCTACGCGGACGACGGCCGGCGCGCCTGGGTCTAGTCGGGTTCGGCGGACTTTGATCATGATCTTCCCCCTGTGAGCATGCCGAACGCCCGATTCGCACATGCATACGAATCGAACTTGCTCACAGTACCGCCGGCAACACTGCTGGTCACGCATGTTCCGGTTGCGAGTTCAACTAGTTGAGTGCCCAGATTCCGCATCCCCAGACGCGAAGCGCCTCAGCAGTTCCTCCACCCGCGGCATGTCCGCCTTGCGCAGCCCCGGCACATGGGCGACGACGACGGCTGCCTCGGGGGTGGTTGCGTCGAACGGGTCGCCGGCCGTGAGTCCGATGTACTGCTCGGCGGCTGCCAACTGGACGTCCCGCTCGTCCCTGTCGATGGCCACGGCGACAGCCCTCACGATCCACGGACTGATCTTGATCGGGTCGCCGTTGGCGATCTTCCAGAGCGCGTTGTGGTTGAGGCTCTGGCCTGTCCTTGGGTCGATGGCGCGCTCGGCTAGCTTTCGGTAGGTCACGCCGTCGGGTTCCGCTGCTTCGCGCACCATGTCGGCGAACGGGGTCGACTCCCACATCGTTTCTCATCTCCGTTCGTGTCGCGTTACGCGAACAGGCCCATTGAAGCGCACATGCCTGTGGTTGGACCAATCGGCATATGCCGTTGACGTGCACTATCGGCCGTTCTAGTGTCGCTCGTGTCTCGAAACAGAGACAGATGCACCGCCGTGAGCTGCACGTTCCTGCGATCCCTCTGTCTCTGTTCCGCAACGAGAACGAGGGGGAGCGGATGTCTACTCACGACCACGTCGCCCAGCCTGCACAGTCGCGGGCGTGGCCTGATCCCACCGACGAACAAGTCGGCTTGATCGCCCGCATTCTGGCGCCACACATCCACCGCGCCCGAGCCGAACGCCTCGCCGCCGAGCAGAACACCAGCCCCCGTATCGCCGTCGAGCGGGCGGCGGCATGAGCACCGCGCGGGATGTCGTCGAGTTCTGCGGGCCGCCGCCGGTGGCCGAGACCAAGCACGGTCGGATTTCCCGGGTGTTGCGCGACCGGCCGGCCGAGTGGGCGGTCGTGCAGCGTGCTGGGAGCATCGCGCGGGCGGCGTCCGCGGCGCAGGCGATCCGTTCAGCGAAGCTGCTCGCCTACGGGCCGGCGGGCGCGTTCGAGGCGGTCGCCCGGACCGTCGAGGGTGAGCACCGGGTCTACGCCCGGTACGTCGGCGCCCCGGCCCGGAATGCGGCCGGGGGTGTGGCCGCATGATCCGCGCGTTCCTGCACCCGGACGGCCACACGGTCCGCCTCGACGCGACCGACGCCGCCGAAAGGCTGCTCGACCTCGTCGCCGTCGCCTACGTCGACGACGAGCAGCACGTCGGCGAGTTGCTGCGGGCGCTCGCCGCCGCGGCCAGCCGTCACCAGGCGCGGCAGGCCAACCCCGCAGCAGCCGAGTACGACGTCGAATCGGCAGCCGCGGCGCGGGACGCCGCCCGCGAGCGTGCACGCCGCGGCCTACGCCTCACGCTGTCGCGAATGCGGCGCCGCCGCCCGTGGTCGGCCCTCGTGCAGCGGCGCCAAGCCGCGCTGCTCGACCAACTGCCGCCGCTCGACGGGCTGCTCGCCGTCGACCTCTCCTATCGAGTCGCCGTCGAGTTGGGCGAGCGGCTGCGCGGCCTCGCCGCGCAGACTGTTGCGGGTCGCCATGCACTCGAACTGGAGTGCGAGACGTGACCGCGGCGGCCGGCGGCCCCGTCGTCGCGCCGGCCCGCATGTTCCTCGCCGAGGCGGTCGCCGCCGTCGACGTCGACGGCGTTCGGGCAGTGTGGCGCGCGGCGTACGCCGCTGGTGAGCCTCGCTGGTATCGCGACCGGATCGCCGCCATCGGCCGCGCCCGCGGCGACGCCGGGCCCATGCCGGCCGCGGCATGAAGGGCGACCGCCCGCCGGCGCTGCAGCTCGCGGTCGACGGCGACGCCGTCCCCTACCCGGCGACGCTCCCCTCGCCCACCCCGCCGGCCCGCCGTCGACGGCGCCGCCCTGCCGCAGCAGATGCCGAACTGCCCATCGTTCCCGGTCAGTTGGATGGCCTCGACGCCATCGCATCGCTGACTCGACCCGCACCGACCGCCCACCCGAACATAGATGAGGGGTCCAAGTCCCGTGCCGTGGTTCAAAGTTGATGACTCTGCCTACAGTCACCCCAAATTGATCAAGGCCGGCAATGCCGCGGTGGGGTTGTGGCTGCGCGCGGGTTCCTATGCCGCGCAGCACCTGACCGAGGGGCGTGTTCCGGCTGTGGTCGCCGCCATGTTCGGCACCGGCCCCCAGATAGCCAGGCTCGTCAA
The DNA here is from genome assembly GCF_040609455.1 of Kitasatospora sp. NPDC004669. NCBI lineage: Bacteria > Bacillati > Actinomycetota > Actinomycetes > Kitasatosporales > Streptomycetaceae > Kitasatospora > Kitasatospora sp. NPDC004669. The sequence continues at coordinate 44,286 of NZ_JBEXKB010000043.1, read as the reverse complement.
GGCGGAGTTGTGGCACGAGGCAGGACACACCTGCCCGCGCTGCCGGCCCGTCGGCGACGGCTACCTGATGCACGACTTCCTGCACTACAACCCGACCCGGGCGAGCGTCGAGGACACGCGCCGGCGGGCGGCGGACCGCAAGCAACGGGGGCGCACACGCCGGCGAAACGGCTCCGATTCGCCCGCGAACGCGCCGGAAACCGGCGCCGATCCGAACCCGGACGCCGACGAAACGGGCACGGATTCACCCCTAGATTCCGAGGATTCCGCAGGTCACGACGGGGTGTCCCGCCCGGACGGCGCGGGAGTGTCCCGCTTGTCCCGGCCCGGCCCGTCCCGGGCCGTAGGTGGTGGGGGTAGTAGAGAGAGTGCTAACCGTAGGGGGCCGGCGTCGTCTGCTCTCTGCGCTCTGCCACCCGATTGGGAACCCGACGACGCGCTGCTCGCCTGGGCCATGGCCGCTGGCCACATGCAGCGACTGGGACTCGACGGGGTGGATCACGCCACGGCCAAGTGGCGCGCCCACCGGGCTACAGGGCCGCGGCGGACCGCCGAGCAGTGGCGCCTCGACTGGCAGCAGTGGATCACCCGCGAGCGGCCCGACACACCGTCGGCCGGCCGCCACCTGCAGGCCGTACCGCCTACCCGGCTGTCCCGCGCCGACCAGCACGCCGCCGCGTTGCAGGCCGCCCTCGACGAGATGTCCACCGGCAACCGGACGGAGGGGACCGCGTGACCCGCGAACAGGTGGCCGCGCTGCTCGCCTACGCCGGCCGGATCGACCCGCGTACCGCCCATCTCGACGCCGCCGAGACGGCTGCCCAGCTCGCTCACTGGTGTGAGCTTCTGTACGACGTGCCCGCTACCGCGCCGGGCGGCTGGGACGCCGCCGCCGTGTTGCGCCGGCACGTGGCGAGCAGCCCGTACCCGGTGCTGCCGGTGGACATCACCCGCCCGTGGATCGCCCACCGCCGCAAGCTGCTCGACCGACACACCGACCCGCGCCCGGACGTCGACCCGGACGACGTCGCCGGCTACCAGGACGCCATCCGGGCGCAGCGAACGGCGGTCGCGACCGGGCAGGCCGCGCCGAGCAGCGCACGGCAGCTGACCGGCGGCCCGCACCCGGGCGTCGCCGCCCGCATCGGCGCCGGCCGCGCGCTGCCAGCCGAGGCCGCCGCCGAACTCGCCCGGTTTCGCCCGACCCGGGCCGCCCGCGAGGCCGCCGCGGCGGCCGGACGGCCCGACGCCCTCGCCGTGCCGTGCGGTTGGTGCCGCGCCCCGGTCGGCGAGCAGTGCCGGCGCCGCACCAACGCCGCCGGCGACCGGCCGGGCACCTGGACGCGCCGCCGCACCCCGCACCCGAGCCGCGAGGACGCCGCCGCCCGCATCTCCCGAAGGGACCACGCCGCATGACCACCACCCGTCTCGACCCGGACGTCGACGCACTGCTGCACCTGATCGACCGCGCCGAGCGCGGCGCCCTGCTCCCGGCCGAGGCCGAGTTGCTGCGCGCCGGGGTGCGCGGCATGGCCAACTACCGCGACTGGTGCGTGCAGTGGTCCCGCCGGGCCGCCGCCTACCGCTCGCGCATCGTGCTGCTTCGCCGGGCGCTGGTGCGGGCGCTCGGCCGGGCCCGGCGCACCGCGGCGGCCGAGGCAGAGCTGCGCGACCTGCAGGCGGTTCTCGCCGAGGTCGAACCGGTGCAGAGCGCGTACGAGCAACTGCTCACCGCCCAACTGCTGCCCCGCCTCACCGCGGCCGGCCGTCGCCCGGCCGCCGCCAACCCGCCCGGCCGGGCGGCCTCGTGACCGGCCCGGGCGCCCCCGTACCTCACAGAGGGGCGCCCGGGCCCGCTAACTGCCCAACCGGACAAGCATGGAGAGTTCTCGTGTACACGCCTGCCCACTTGCACCGAGCCGTCGCCCAACTGCGCACCGTCCGCGAGGAATGGGGTGCGCTGCTGGCCGCGATCGAGACGCCGCCCGCGGCGGTGTGGCCGCCGGCGCAGCTGTCCACACACCTCGCCCAGCAGCAGGCCGGCGACGACGACGGTGGCCCGCTGGTCGTCGACCGGACGCCGCTCGTGCTGCGCCGGCACCCGGCGCCGCTGAATCTGGAGGCCCTCGACGCTGCTGTGCGCGTCGAGCGACTGCTGTTCGATACGGCGGACACGTTGGCCGCCGCCGTGCAGCGACCGATCGCCCGCCGGCTGGTCAACACGCCCGGCCGGATGCCGATCTGGGCCGACGACCCGGTCGACGCCGCCGACCCGCGTCGCTGGCGCTTCCCCAGCCCCACCGACCCCGGCAGCCGCGCCTACGGCGTGCACTGGGCCGCCGTCTGGGTCGAGGGCCGCCTACTGTCCGAGGACACCGGCCCGGAGCACCACGGCGACCGAGTTCTGCGGCCCGGGCTGTTCGGCCTGCTGCCCGACCACTTGCGGCACGAGGCGATACGGGTTGCCGGACAGTGCGCGTGGCTGGTGCTACGTGCTCTGCAGCTCGACGCTCGCTCGACCCCGGCCGGCCGGCCGTGCCCGTGGTGCGGCGGCGACATGGTGCTGCACACCGCCGACGGCCAGGCGCCGCGGGTGACCTGCTCGACCGGACCGACCTGCTCGGCCCCCGTGCCGCTCGACGACCAGCAGCGCCGCGTGTGGGGTGTCGTCGATCTGGGGCCGCTCGTCGCCGCGTTCGAAAAGGCCGGCACCGCCGACCGCGCGGCGTAGGCGGACCACCGGGGCTGCGTGCCGGCGGCGCGAAATCGGGTGCGCGCGGTCGGCACGCAGCCCCATCCTGGTCGCCATGACCCGACCGATTCCCCCAGTGCCGGAAATCCTTCGCATCATCCCGGCAGTGATCAACAACGCCGACGAGCTTCTCGGTGACGCGCGTACCTTGCTCGACGCCGGTCGTGTGCCACGCGCCTACTCCCTCGCTGTGCTGGCGCTTGAGGAGTTCGGTAAGGCCAACCTGTGTATCTCTGCGATCGGCGCCAACCCTGATGCCAAGGACTTTTGGAAGGCGTGGCGCTTGCATCCAAGCAAGCTGTTCGAGACCCTCGGCATGCAGTCGCTCGGCAGCCCCCTGGACGGCCAGTCGGTTGTGAACCGGTTCACAGCCATCAAGGCTGCTGCCAATGACACCCACGGCCTCAAGCTGAGCGGCCTGTACGTCGACTACGACGAAACCGGGCAGCTTCAGCTGCCGCAGGCCATCACCCGGGAAGAAGCAGAGGCCGTGATCGCAGAGGCGACCGACGTCTCGGGCACGTACCAAATGTGGCTCGTCCCGGGCGCTACCGAAGCGTTGCTGACATACGCCACTCCCGAAATGCTGGCCGCCGTACGGCAAGCAGCCGAGCACGCCGCCCGCACGGACATCGAGGGCGGGTTCGAGCGGGCTCGCGAACTCTACGCCCGCGGGACCGGTCAGCCGTACGTCCCCGGTGACGTGACCCCGTCGCCCAACCCACTGCCAAGGGCCGCCGAGCAGCTGGGCGAGGATTCCGACGCCGACGCCATCGACTGAGGGACGGGTTGGGCAACGAACCCTCTTGCGCCGTTATCGATCCGTGACCTAAAGTTCGAAGCGCTTCCGGCGTGCCCGGAAGCCAACGACACCGGCCCCGCCCACTCGGCGGGGCCGTTCGCGTTCCGGCGCCGGGAACATGACCCCGGGTCCAAGTTTCGAGGGGTGCCCGGTTTCCGGGCCGCCGGGTTTCGGCCGGCCCCGCCCGAGGATTCCGAGGGGGTGATCGGACATGCCGCGCAGACGCCCGTGCCTGGTGTGCGGTCAGCTCACCACCAATCCCTCACGCTGCGAGCAGCACCAGGCCGAATGGCAGGCCCGCCAAGACCAACTGCGCGGCAGCGCCACCCAGCGCGGCTACGGCGCCGCCTACCGCCGCGCCGCGGCGGCGGCACTGGCCGACCACCGCCGCAGCTACGGCGACATGTGCCCGGGCTACGGCGTGCCGCCCCATCCGGCCAGCGATCTGACGGTCGACCACCTCGTGCCCAAGCGGCTCGGCGGCGGCGACGAGCCCGAGAACCTGCGCGTCCTGTGCCGTCCGTGCAACAGCCGCAAGGGTGGCCGGCGCCCCCGCGGCGGTGGTCACACTGCGTGATAGCGACCCCGCCCCGTAGCCGAATACCGGGGGGTGGGTAGATGTCGCGGGGGTGATCATCTCCGGACCCGGCCCCCCGCCCCAAAGTTTCCTGTACGGGTTCTGGCCGATTTTTTTGGGCCGCGACGACACTGTCGAGGCCTCGACCGGCAGGCACGGAGTGCGACCAGGGGCGGTGGTTGGATGTCGGGGCCGCTGCCCAAACCACCCGAGGAACGCCAGCGTCGCAACGCCCGGGACCTGGGTGCCGTCACGGCGCCGTCCGGTGAGCTACCGCAGCCGCCCGACGGCCTGTGCCGGCCCGCCGTCGAAGGGTGGTCGGCGTACTGGGGCGACGTGGTCGCCGGCGCGCTGCGCCCGAGCGACGCGTCGCTCGTCGACCGGTGGGTGCGCAACCTCGACCGCTACCACCAGACGCTCGCCCTGGCCGACGCAGAACCGGTCGTCACCGGCTCGACCGGCCAGCCCAAGCCCAACGGGCTGTACGCCCTCGCCTACCAGATCGAGGCCTCGATCCGGGCCGACGAACAGCAGCTCGGCATCGGCCCGCTGAACCGGCTGCGCCTCGGCCTCAAGTTGGCCGAGGTGCAGACGTCCCTGTCCGACATCGCGGCCGATGTGGAGGGGGGCGACGATGACCCGCTCGCCTTCCTCTCCGGCGCCTGAGGTCCTGCCGTGGCCGGACGGGGTGCCGCGCCCGCTGTCCGCACCGCCCCTGACCGCCGCCCGCAGCGACGGCGCGCGGGTTGCCCGCTGGATAGAGAAGCACTGTCGGTACGGCGAAGGCGACAAGTTCGGCCAGCCGGTCAAGCTGGAGATCTTCCAACGGATCTTCCTGCACTGGCTGTTCGAGCTGCGCCCGGACGGCACCCGGCGCTACCGCCGCGCCCTGCTGGAGGTTCCGAAGGGCAACGGCAAGACCCCGATAGCCAGTTGGGTAGCCGCATACCTGCTCGCGACGCAGCGCTCGGCCGTCATCCCGGTGGCAGCCGCCTCGTACGCCCAAGCCGAGCTGCTGTTCGGCGACCTGCGGACCACGATCGCCGAGTCGCCCACCCTCCGGCACCTGTTCCACGCCTTCGAGGGCGAGGTGCAGGTCGTCGACGGCCCCGGGCGCGCGTACAAGATCGCCGCCGTCGCCGGAACCAACGACGGTCAACGGCCGTCGGCGGCGTTCTTCGACGAGATCCACGAATGGACCGGCGGGAAAGCGCGCGTTCACCTCGTGATCGCCAACGGCGCGGCCAAGCGGGCCGGGAGCGTGGTGGTCAACACCACCACGCCGGGCGCCGACCTCGACAGCATGGCTGGCCGGCTGCACGAGTACGGCCTGAAGGTCAACGGCGGCGAGATCGATGACCCCGAGTTCCTGTTCGTCTGCTGGGGATGCCCGGAAGACCGGTACGACCTCGACGATCACGACCAGCTGCTGCAGGCGATCCGGGACGCGAACCCGGCCGCCGACCAGTTCCTGAATGTGGCGGACGTCGCCGCCCGCTACTACCAAATCCCCCGGCACGAGTTCGCCCGCTACCACCTGGGCGTCTGGACTTCCGTCGCCGAGCGGTGGCTGCCCACCGGGGCGTGGGAGGCCTGCGAGCGCCCCGGGCCCATCCCCGACGGCGCGGAAGTCGTCTTGGGGTTCGACGGGTCGTACAACGGGGACAGCACCGCCTTGACGGTCGTCTCGTGCCCCACGGACGACGGCGAACTGCCCCATGTAGACGTGGTCGAGGCGTGGGAGCGCCCCGACACCGTCGTCGGCGACTGGCAGGTGCCGATCCTCGACGTCGAGGCCGCGATCCGGGCCGCCTGCAAGCGCTGGCAGGTCCGGGAGATCGTGTGTGACCCCTACCGGTGGGCGCGGACTTACCAGATTTTGGAGTCCGAGGGTCTGCCGATCGTCGAGTATCCGCAGTCTCCGGCCCGCATGATCCCGGCGACGCAGAGGTTCTATGAGGCCGTCACGCAAGGGCAGTTGATCCAGTCCGGTGACCCGCGGCTCGCCCGCCACATCGCGAACTGCGCGATCAAAACGGACGCCCGCGGCACCCGGCTCACGAAGGAACACCGCCACAGCACCAGGCGCATCGACCTCGCGGTGTCCGCCGTAATGGCGCTCGACCGGGCATGCCAGCCGCCCGAACTCCCGCCGCCACCACCCCAGTTCTACAGCTGGGCCGACCTGTAGAGGGGGTGCCGGATGCGGCTGCGCATCTCCCGCAAGGCCGTCGCCGAGGTGCTCGACGTCGCCGGCCTCGCCGCCCTCGACGCCGCCGCGTGGTCGTGGTGCACCACGGCCGGCCTGGTCGTCCTGGGGGCCGCGCTGCTCGTCGCCGGGTGGGTGGTCGACCGGTGAGCCTGCTCCGACGAGCCGCCCGCGGTGTCCGCGAGCGGCGGTTCTTCGTACCCTCCGGCGGCGGCGACCCGTGGACGATCCCGACCAACGGCTCGTTGGCTGCCTACACCGCCGCCGGCGTGCCGGTCACCGAGGAAACCGCAATGCAGCTCATTGCGGTATACGCGTGCGTCCGGATCATCTCAACGGCCCTGTCCGGGCTGCCACTTGACGCCGTCCGGATGCAGGGCGAGGTACGCCGGCCGCTCGACCCGCCCCCGCTCATCGTCTCCGACCCGTTCGGCGGGACCAACAGCCTCGCGCGGCTCACGCGCCGGGTCGGCATCCAGCAGATGGCCGTGTCCTGCCTGCTGCGTGGCAACGCCTACGCGGTCGTGTTGCAGCGCGACCGGTACTACCGGCCGACCATGCTGCAGGTCCTGCACCCGGACCGGGTCGACGTCGCCCTCGACGCGACCGGCCGGCGCCAGTACACCGTGAACCGGACGCCGGTGGACGCCGAGGACATCGTGCATATCGCCGCCATGGCGCCGCCGGAATCCCCGAAGGGTGTCAGCGTTATTCAGGCCGCCCGCCAGTCGATCGGCTTGGGGCTCGCGGCCGAGGAATTCGGAAGCCGATTCTTCGGCTCCGGGGCCCACATGTCCGGCATTGTCCAGGTGCCCGGAGACCTCGACCGGGAACGCGCCCGGCAGCTCAAGGACTCGTTTCAGGCATCGCACGGCGGACTGTCGAACGCCCACACAGTAGGGGTCCTGACCGGTGGTGCAGAGTGGAAGCCAATTTCCGTCACCCCCGAAGATGCGCAATTCTTGGGAACCCGGGCAGCGCAAAATCTGGATATCGCGATGCTTTTCGGAATTCCGCCTCACATGCTCGGACAGGTAGATCGCACCACATCGTGGGGAACCGGAATTGAGCAGCAATCCCTAGGTTTTCTGAAATACACCCTAGCCTCTTGGATCGGCCTTTTCGAGGACGCTTGGAGTGCAATGCTCCCCGCCCCGCAGGTGGCGAAATTCAACGTCGAGGGGCTGCTGCGCACCGACACCGCCGGTCGGTTCGCCGTCTACATGATGGCCCGCAACGCCGGCTTGCTGACGATCGACGAGATCCGGGCGAAGGAAGACCTTGCGCCCCTGCCCGACGGCGCGGGTGCCGATCCGTTCGTTCCGCTGAACTCCTCCGCCTCCGGCCTGTCGACGGACGGCACGGACCCGGGCGCGCAGACCCCGAAGTCGGCCGCCGAATCAGGAAAGGAGCCGTAGTGGACTTCTCCCACCGCGCGGCCGGCCGTGGCGTCCAGCGCCGGGCCGTGCCGTTCACCGGTATGCAACTGCGCGCCGCCGACGCCGGGGCGACGCTCCGGTTCGAGGGCTACGCCTCGATCACCGAATCCCCCTACGAGATGGAGGATTGGGCCGGGCAGTACACCGAGATCGTCAGGCGCGGCGCGTTCACCAAGTCCCTCGCCGAGGGCGCCGACGTCCCGTTCAAGATCAATCACAGCGGGATCACGTTGGCCAGGACAAAGAGCGGCACCATGCGGCTGGCGGAGGATTCGACCGGCCTGCATGTCGACGCCGACCTCGACCCGCGCTCGCCCGAGGTGCAGACCCTGCAGAGCGCCATGGAGAGGCGTGATCTCGACGAGATGAGCTTCGCGTTCCGGGTGGTCCGCCAGACCTGGAACACGGACTACACGCAGCGCGACATCCATGAAGTCAACCTGAACCGCGGCGACGTCTCGATCGTCAACTATGGCGCAAATCCCGCGACTTCGGCCCACTTGCGGGCCCGGGACGTGGCGACCGCGCTGCGCGAGTTGCGCGCCGGCCAGACGCTCACGCCCGACGCCGTCGAGACGCTCGGGCAGGTCCTGCAGCTGATCGCCGCCGCCGACGGCGCGGTCGACGTCGCGCAACCGCTGCTCGCCTCCGTGCTCGACGTGCCGAACCCGGACGCCGACCCCGACCCGGGCGACGGCGAACGCGCCGACGGTATGGAGCTGTTCGAGCTGCGCCGTCGCCTGCTGGCGCTGTAGGAGAGAATCACTTTCCTTTACTCTTGCCGCCGCCTGCTCGGATCGCCGATTTCCTAACCTGCGCAATGGGAGGCGCCTTTGCGTGCTGCGTCAGCTTAACCAACCCAACTCTCACCCTAATTCTTTTAGTTTGCCACTCCCTCTCTTGGTCGCCATGCACGGAATACCCCGCCAGTCTTCTCTTTTTTTTGGAAGAGATGGCTAGGGCTAGCGCGAGGCTTACCCCATCCGGAACTCCCCAGCCGGCACACGCGTCGTAGCCCACACTGGGCCGCCCACCTGAATCACGTACACTGGGCCACTCGCCTGGATCTCCACTCCCGTTTTTCTTTGACATCCTCCTGTTTTTCTTTGGCATCACTAAGGCCCCTTCGGCTTAGGGATGAACGAGATCCAAACAACTAGCCCAACCTCTACCAGTAAAAAATAGAGGCCAAATTTATATAGCCGGGAGAGGCGGTAAAGGATCTCTCTGTTGCGCCCAGATTTTTGGATCATTTTCCGCGTTACCGCAGCACGAGTCTCGTCTGCACTCTCTTGCTGAAGCGGGTTTAGAAAGTCTTCCGCGCTGGGGCAGAAATACCACAGTCGAGGCTTTAAGATCACGATAACCAGGAAGCCGATCGTTACCAGGGTGGCCAGCAGCAAGGAAGTCAGCGTGACTAGGTACCAGCCCTCAACGTGGCCGCCATTGAGCCATCCCAAAGTGGCCGTAAATGAAGTGATCAGCGTGGAGATGGTCAGGAGGCCACTTGCCCGATTTCGCAGGTTGGTAAGGCTTGCGTCCTGCATTTGAAGCATCCGCAGTGCAGCCTGATACGCGAGGTCATCCCTTGAGCTATCCGGGCCGCGTGGGTCGGATAGCAACCCCGCCCTTTCTTTGCAGAATCTGCAATGGAATCGCACAGCTTTGATTGTCTCACTCAAGCTGAATTTCTACATGTCCGGCTAGGCCAGACGTGAATCCGTAGATGTGACCCGGCGCCGCACTGCGGCGGCCGGGCGCTTCCGCCTGCCCGGTCGCCGCGCCGGAGCCCGCGCCGGACCCCCGCCGCGGGGGCACCACCCGAGCCACCACCCGAGCCCCCGACGGCAGGCACACCGCCAACCACCCCGACAAGACTGGAGATTGCCCGTGAACAAGCGGGACATGATCGAAGGTCTCCTCAATCGGCGTGCCGAGATCCGTTCCGGCCTCGATTCGCTGCTGGAGACCGTCCGCACCGACCAGCGCACCACCCTCACCGACGAGGAACGCGGCCAGTTCGACGCAGGCGAGGGCGAGATCCGCGAGATCGACGCCCGGGTCGCCGAGCTGGACGAGCAGATCAAGCGCGACGAGGCAGCCGCCGACGTCGCGAAGCGCTACCTGTCGACGCCGCGCGCCACCATCACCAGCGAGCCCGAGGTGTACCGCAAGGGCGGCGAACGCAGCTACTTCCGCGACCTGCACCTCGCCCGCAACAAGGGCGACCGGGACGCCGTCGAGCGCCTGCTGCGCAACGACCGGATGGTCACCGAGCAGCGCGCCATCTCTACCGTGAACGGCGGCGGTGGTGAGTTCGTCCCGCCGGAGTGGCTGGAACAGGACTTCATCGCCTACGTCCGCCCGGGCCGCATCACGGCCAACTTGATCCCGACCGAGGGCCTGCCGCCGGGCACCGACTCGATCAACATCCCCAAGGTGTCGAGCGGCACGGCGACGGCGCCGCAGGCCGCGCAGAACACCGGCATCCAGCAGACCGACATCACCACCACCAGCGTTTCCAGCCCGGTCGTGACGATCGCCGGCGGACAGACGATGTCGCTGCAACTGCTCGAACAGAGCCCGGTGAACATCGACGGCATCGTGCTGCGCGACCTCGCCGCCGACTACGCCCGGCAGCTGAACACGCAGGTCCTGAGCGGCCCCGGCACCGGCGGCACCCTGACCGGCGCGCTCACCCTCGCCGGCACGAACTCGATCACCTACACGTCCGCCACACCGGCCCTGGGCGCCCTGTACTCCAAGCTCGCCGGGGCGATCGCCGCGATCCACACCAAGCGGTTCCTGCCGCCGGACGCGATCGTCATGCACCCGAACCGGTGGGCCTGGGTCGAAGCGCAGCTCGACGCGAACAACCGCCCCCTGGTCGTCCCGAACTCGGGCGGCCCGTTCAACGCGATCGGGAACCTCGGCGAGCAGGCCGCGCAGGGCTACGTCGGCAGCATGCTCGGCCTGCCGGTGTACGCGGACGCCACGATCCCGACCAACCTCGGCGCGGGCACCAATCAGGACGTGATCATGGTCGGCCGCATGTCCGACCTGCTGCTCTGGGAGAGCTCCGTCCGGGCGGAAGCCTTCCAGCAGACCTACGCCGCCAACCTGTCCGTCCTGGTACGGCTCTACAACTACGTGAGCTTCCAGCCCGGCCGCTACCCGCAGTCCATTTCCGTCATCGGCGGCACCGGCCTGACCGCCCCCGTCTTCTAACCCGCGCGCGGGCGGCCCGGTCGACTACTCCGCGGCCGGGCCGCCCACGCATACCGAAGGGGACACCTTCCAGTGAACGTCATCAACTACGTCCGCGGCCTGCTCGACGAACTCGACGGCGCCGTGCGCACCGAAGCGAAGGCCGTCGCCAACCGCGTTCGGGCCGAGATCAAGCGCGTCGCGCCCGACGTGAAGGCCGAACTTCCGCGGGCCGCCGCCGCCGCGGCTGGGGCCGAGGTTCGCACCCTGTCGGACCTGCGGACGGTCGAGCACCCGGCGGTCGCCGAGCTGCGCGCGGTCGACGAGCGGCTCGACCAGGTGCTCGCCGAGACCAAGCCCGCCCCGGTGAAGCCGGCGGCCGGGTTCACGCCGCCGGCCACCCCGGCGCCGGCCGAGCAGCCGAGCCCGCCGGCCGCGTAGCGCCGTGCAGCGCGACCCGCTCGGCACCCACCTGCGCCGGGTCCGGTCCGAGCACCGGCCCCGGCGCCCGGCGTCCGGTCACCGAAGCCGGGTCGGCGCCACCCACCGCCGCCGCCCCGGCGCCCACGGCCACCACCACAAGCAAGCCCACCACCGCAAGCACCGGCACCACACGGGCCCCAAGCTGCGGCACGTCAAGCGCCACCCCAAGGGCCGCCACCTACGCCACGCCCACAAGGTGCGGCGCCACCACCGCACCCACCTGCACCACCGCCGGCACGCCCGCGCGGAACACCGCCACACCCGCCACGTCCAGCGCCACCGGAACCGGGCCCGCCACCGGCGCACCCTGCACCACCACCGGCTGAACAACGCCCACCACCGCCACCAACACCGCCGGCACCTCGCCCACCGCCGCGCCCACCACGGCGCCGCGCACCACCGCACGGCGCACCACCGCACGGCGCACCACCAGCACCGCCGCGGCTCCACCCACCGGCAGCACCGCCGCTACCGATAGCCGGACGGCGAGGGCCCGGCGTCCGAAGACGCCGGGCCCTGTCAACGCTCGTCAGCGCTTGCTGCGCCGACCACGGCGACGGGACCGCCGTCCGCCAGCCGCATCCTTGTGCGGCGGGCGGGTGCTGCCGCCCGGCCGACGGGTCCCCGTCGACCGGCGGCCCCGGACAGCAACCGGGGCCTGCCCGTCCTCACCGTTGCTGTGCCGCCGGTGGCGGACCACCGCCTCAACACCCTTGATGATCAGGTTCGCGAGCAGGCTCGCCGCGAACTTCTCGACCGACCACGGAAAGTCTTGCATGACAACTCCCTTTGCTCAGAGACACGTTGAGCGGGAGGGCGTCTACCCAAAGGTTCTAGGCAGCCAGACGGAAACCGCTCTGGCGGCATGCGCTCGCACTCCCTGGCGCGCTGCCGCCCGCGGCAGCACGCCCAGGGGCCCTGGGCACGAGAGCGACTCTCAACCGGGTGATTCCACAAGCGATCGACAGCCGGTCCACCGGCGGCCAATCCGGCGGCCATCCGACGATGCCAGTTGGCAGCACGTGTGGGCACCACAGGGAGAAGAACAGCAGGGCAGCGGAGAGGGCAACCGCCAGTCGGCGAGAGACGCGCGCGCCCGAAACCGCGGCTCCGTTCGCGCCCATCTCAGGGCCCGGGACAGGAACCGAGTCGAGCCCCCAGTCAGCTTCCGCAACCTGACGAAGCGGGCCGTGCGGCTGGTTCGCCGCAGGGCGCCTGTCGAGAAAGGCGATCAGCTTCCGCACACACCCCGAAAGCCGAGATGGTGAACGCCGCCCGGACGTGCACGCCGGGCGCCCCCTCGGGATGCACTCATCCCACCGCTGAGCATGCTTCCAGACGACGGATAGGCCCGGGCCAGCCGGAGACACGTCCTTACAGAGGTCATCGGGGTTCGCATCGATCACCGAAAACCACTGCTCGGAATGCTTCAGATCGCCGTGGCCGCGTTTGATATCCGTGGACGCTGGCGCAATGCCGAGTCTCACCCCCCGGCCGACGAGCTGTGCGAACGACCTTTTGCGCCACATCTCCGCGATCTTCAGATCGCCCATTGGCTCGGTGTCGATCCCGACCGCAAGCATCTGCGACGAGAGCAGCGCGTCCACGCGCCTGCACTTCCGCTGCCGCACCGGGCGACGAAGGCGGGAGTAGGCGGGCGCGGTAATCCGCGGAACCTCGATCGCGATCGGACGGGACACCCACTCAGCATAGGGCCTCGCCACGCCCGGGCGCGCCTAGCACCCCACCAACACCGTTGACCTGCACCGCTCTTGGTTCCTCGGCGACCAGTCGGAAAGGAGGTAGCGCCCTCGTGGCTCTCATCTACCTCTCCGGGCAGGACGTTGGGCTGACGACCGTCGTCGCGACCGATACCGGGACGCCCGCGGCCGGCGCTGTAGCGGTCACGCTCACCGTGACCGACCCGGTCGGCACCGTCAGCACGCCGGCGACGGCGTCAACCGGCGGCGGCGGATACGCCGCGGTGGTGCCGTCGGTGGCCGTCGCCGGGGTGTGGCTGTACCGGTGGACGGCCACCGGCGCCGGCCTCGCCGGCGGCTGGGCGGCCGAAGGGCAGTTTCAAGTAAGGCCGCTGGGCGTCGAGCAGCTCGTCGACCTGCCCAGCGTCAAGAGCCACTTGAACATGCCCGCCGGCGGCACCAACGACGACGAGCTGCAAGGGTTCGTGCTCGCCGCGGGCGAGTTGGCCCGTGACGTCTGCGGGCCGTTCCTGCCCGAGCAGCACACCGAGTACCACGACGGCGGCCGAGGTGCGATCGTCCCCGACTGGCTGCCGGTCGCGACGGTGCAGAGCATCACCGAGTACTACGGACTCAGCGCCTTTCCGCTCACCGAACAGCCGCTCGGCGCCCAGGCGACCGCGTTCGCGTTCACGGTCGACTACCGGACGGGTGCGATCACCCGGCGCACCTTCGGCGGGCAGTCTGCACTGTTCGCCGTCGGCACGAAGAACGTCAAGATCGTCTACACGGTCGGTAGGGCCGGACAGGTCCCGTACTCGGTGCGGCTCGGCGTGTTGGAGCTGATCCGGCATCTGTGGCAGCTCACCCAGCAGGGCGGTAGGCCGAGGTTCGGCGGCGGCGCCATGGACGGCGGCGAGGTGCACGTTCCCTCGGGGTTCGCCTTGCCTGACAGGGTCGTTGAGCTCTGGGCGCCGTACCGCCGGCCGCCGGGGATCGCATGACGACCCCCATCGGCGCTATCCCCGCCAGCAGCATCCCCGCCGCCCGCGCGTGGCTGCTCGCCCAGTTGCAGGCCACCCTCACCGCCGACCCGCTGTCGAAGTCGTCCGAGCTGCTCGTGTGCCTCGACGAACCCGGTCCGTATCAGCCGGACGACATCGTGAGCGTCGGGGAAGTCCACCAGACCTACAGCCCCGAATCCGTGGTCGGTTCCGGCGGCGCCGGGTGGCTGCGCGAGGACTACCAACTTCACGTCACGGTCGACGTCTACCGCGGCGGCGACGACCCCGCAGGAACGTTCACCCGGGCCCGGGCGCTCGCCGACCTGGTCGTCGCCGTCGTCCGCAGCGATCCGTCGCTCGGCGGCGCCGTGGACCGCGCGCGGCCCACGACCGCCACCCACACCGCTGGTTGGGACGACGAGCACCGCGGCCGACACGTGTCGATCGACATCGTCGTCGACTGCCTCAAGACCCTTTAGGAGACGCCGAGTTGGCCGCATACACGTACACCGGCCCGGACGACGGCCGCTATTACCCCACCCTCGGCGTCGCCCCGACGCCGGGCCAGTCCTACGACCTCGACGTCGACCCGGGCGACGGCGCGTGGACACCGGCCCCGCCGCCGGCCGCCACCAAGACCGCGCCCGCCGCGACCGGAAAGGAGGTGTCCGCCGATGCCTAAGCCAACCCACCTCGCCGCGGTCGGCGTCGGCACGGAGGCCGCCGCGACCCCCGGCACAGCCGTGCCGCCGTCCATGTGGGTGCCGTGGAAGACCTTCACCCCCAAGGATGCCGTCACCAACAACGAGGACAAGGGCGTGAGGGGGGCGCCGGTCGAGGTCTACGGCATCGTCCAAGGACAGAAGTCCGCACAGCTCGACCTCGGCGGCGACGTGTTCGCCGACAGCATCGGCCACGTCCTGGCCGGCCTGCTCGGCGACGTCGCCGTCACCGGCTCGGCCGCCCCGTACGCGACGGCGTTCTCAGTCCTGTGCACCGGCGACACCCAGGGCGTCAGCAAGACGTGGACCGTGGTCGACCCCAACCTCGGCGCCTGGCAGTACCCGGGCGTCCGGATCAACTCGATCACCTTCAAATGGAACGCCGACGGGCTGCTCACGTGGACGGCCAAGGGCGACGGATGGACGTACGTCGTACTCGCATCCCCGCCCGCCCCCGCACAGGGCGCGCTGCACCCCTTCGCCACCTGGGCCATCACAACCAAGCTTGGCGGCACCCAAATCCCCGTGCTCGAAGGCGAGTTGACCATCAAACGCAAGGTCGACGTGATCAAGGCGGCGAACGGGACGCAGAGCCCTTACAGCGTGTGGGGCGGCGACATCGGCGTCGACGGAAAGATCACGATGGTGATGGAGGACTCCACCCAGCGCAACATCTACCAGGCGTCCACCGTGCAGAGCCTCGACGTCTCGTGCACCCAGGGCGCCGGCGCCACCGCCAACGGCCTGCAGCTGCACTGCTCCCAGATCTACTACCCGGAGGCGACGCCGAACCCGGGCAAGGAGTACTGGGAACTCCCGATCAGCTTCAAGGCGATCGCCAACCCGACCGACGCCGGGGCGTCCGGCGGCTACTCCCCGATCAAGGCCACCCTGACCAACGCCCTGCCCGCGGGCACCTACAAGTAGGAGACGACCACCCGTGAAGCGCGTGAACCTGACGGCCGGCGGCGGCTGGGCCGACCTGCGCGAGCCCAACGAGATCCCCGAGCGGCTGCGCCGCCCGGTGCGCAAGCTGCAGATGCTCATGGCCGGCAACCCCGCTTTCTCCACCGTGGTCGAGCAGGCCACCGGCGCCGACGGCGTGCCGGATGTCGACGAGGCGCAGGCCGCGCAGATGGCCGCCGCCATGGGCGAAAGCGGGATCGATCTCGTGTTCCAGCTGCAGGACCGTTCCATCCTGCAGCGCGTGGCCGGCTGGTCGTTCGGCGACGTCACGCTCGACGTCCTGCAGGACCTGGCCGGCGACGTGTACGACGAGCTGAGCGAGCTGTGCAAGGACCCGGCGGCCGGCAGTGTCGACCTGCGGCCGAGCATGGACGAGACCTCCCCTATCGTGCCCTCTACCGCCTGAGGGCCGCGCTAGAGGGGGCGTTCGAGTACCGGGCCGACCAGCTGCCCACCGAGCACTACCGCACGTGGCGGCTGTGCCAGATCATCGGCCCGCCCGCCGCGTGGGCGGACATGCCGGCCGTCGAACTCGACTGGTTGCTCGCCGTCGACGACGCGGTCGCCGAGGCGCGTGCCAACGTCGAGCGACGGGAGTCCGAACGTGGCTGAACTCCGCATGAGGATCGAAGGGTTGACCGAGTTGCACGCCGGTCTCGACCGGATGATGCACGACGTTGACCACGCCACCGTGGCCGCTCTCAAGGCCACCCAGAACCTGGCCAAGCAGAGCGTGCGGGCGAGGATGCGCGGCCGGCCCCGGTGGGACCACCGCGGCGCGTCCGATCGCACCGGCGACGCCGTCAACCTGAATCTCAACCCGCATCACCAGCCGCGCCAGGGCGGCCCCGGCCGGCTCACCGGCGCACTCGCCCGCGGCGTCGGCGGGGTGCGCAAGCCCCGCAAGACCCCCGCGGGATTCGCCGGCGGCGTCGGCGTCGGCGGCGGCGTGCGCAACCTCTACAAGGGCCGCACCGAGGCCCGGTTCGCCTACCTGAAACCGGGCGTCGACGCCGCCCTGCCGGCCTTCGAAGCCGTCTGGTTCAAGGCCTGGAACCGCGCCGTTCACTGACCGCGGGCGCCGCCGCGCACCCCCAACTCACGCCAGAACAGGGGGTGATGCGGCGTGCCGAGCTTGCCTCCGGTGTTCGTCGAGTTCCTTGGCAAGTCCGACGGCGTGCGCCGCGCCATGGCGGACGTCAAGCGCGAGACCCGCCGCGGCGCGATCGAGGGCGAAACGGCATTCCAGCGCTTCGGGCGCGTCTCCAAAGAGGCCGTTACCGGCATCGGAATAGCCGCCGCCGGTGCCGCGGTCGGCGCCGTGAAAATGGCCGCCGATTTTGAAACGCAAATGACCCGCGTGCGCACCGGAGCGGGTGAAGTTGCCTCGAATATGCGCATGGTCAGCCAAGGCGTTCTTGCCATGGCCGGCCAAGTCGGGCAGAGCACGCAGCAGCTCACCGCAGGGCTTTACCAGATCGAATCAGCCGGTTTCCATGGCGCCGATGCACTGACCGTGCTGCGGAATTCCGCACAGGGCGCGAAGGTCGGCGCGGCGGAATTGGGAACGGTCGCAGATGCCGTCACAACGGCAATGAATGCCTACAAAATGTCGGCCGGAGAGTCGGCCGAGGCGACGAATGCACTCATTGCCACCGAGGCGCAGGGCAAAACCAATATGGAAGCCCTCGCCGGCAGTATGAGTTCCATTCTCCCGACGGCTGCCGCCGCGCACGTCGGGCTCACCGAGGTCTTGGGCGCCATGGCTACGATGACCAGCCAGGGAACCCCGGCCGCGGTCGCGGCAACCTACCTCCGGCAGACCATCGGAGCGCTTTCCAATCCATCCGGGAAAGCGGCGCAGGAAATGAAATCGCTCGGATTGAACGCGGTCGAGGTCGGCCAGAACCTGGGGAAAAACGGGCTCGCTTCGACGCTGGAAATGCTCACCGGCGCGATCGAAAAGAAAATGGGCCCGGCCGGTACCGTTCTCATTGAGCATCTTCGGAAAGCGGCACAGGGCGCCACCGACTATCAGAAGGTGTTGGCGAACCTGCCGCCGGAGCAGCAGACGTATATCGGCGCTTTGGCGAACATGGTCGGCGGAACCAAAAGCATGATGGCCGCTTTGCAGTTGACCGGCCCTCATATGCAGGATTTCAAGAATGCGACCGCCGCAATCAACGAGCATGTGAAGCAGGGCGGTAAGGAAATCGAGGGCTGGCGGGACGTGCAAGGAACGTTCAACCAGAAAATGGCCGAGGCCAAAGCCGGGGCGCAGGCCATGGCAATTCAGGTCGGCCAGTACCTCATGCCGGTTGCGTCGCGGGCAATGAGCCTGTTCGCCTCGTTCACGGGGTGGCTGGGCAAGCACGAGACGGCCGCGAAGATGGTCGCCGGCGTGATCGGCGGCGCCCTGGTCATCGCACTGGCCGCGGTCGTGGCGCAGATGTGGGCGTGGACCGCCGCCGCCCTCGCCAACCCCGTGGTGTGGATCATCCTTGGGATCGTCGCGTTGATCGCCGCGGTCGTCCTGCTGGTCATGCACTGGCGGGAGGTCTGGGGGTTCATCAAGGCGATCGCGGTCGAGGTTGCCCACATTGCCGTGGGCGCCTGGCGGTGGCTCGAAGGCGAGACGTCCGCCGCGTGGCGGGCGGTCGCCAGCTGGGCCACGGGCACGTGGCGTTCGATCGCCGCGTTCTTCGTCGGCGCCTATCACGCCGTCGTCGACCCGGTGGTCGCCGCGTGGCGGCTGGCCGAGCGCGTGACGCTCAGCGTTTTCGGCGGGATCGCCGCGTTCTTCCGCCGCTGGTGGCCCCTGCTGCTCGTGATCTTCTTCCCGTACATCGCGGTGCTCGTGGCGATCTGGAATCATTGGCATGAGCAGATCATCGGGACGGCGAAGGCCGTGTGGTCGGCCGTGGCCGCGTTCTTCGTGGCCATCTGGCGCGCCATCTCCGGCGCCGCCGAGACGGCTTGGCGCTACACGCAGCGCGTGATCATCCAGCCGATGCGCGAGGCCTACGACGAGGTCGTGTCGGTGGCGCGCCGGGCGCTTGCCTGGCTCGATGGCATCTGGCGACAGGTGGCCGACACTGCGGCATCCGCCTGGCGGCTCGTTCGTGCACACATCCTCGGCCCGGTGATGCAGATCTGGCGCGACGTGACGGGCTGGTTCGACAAGATCAAGAACGCCGTCGGTGACGCCCTGTCGTCCGCCTGGCACAGTGCCGAGAGCATCGGCGACAAGTTCCTGAGCGTGGGCCGTGACCTCGTGATGGGGATCGTTCACGGCATCGAGGGTGCCGCGCACTTCGTGGTCGACAAGCTGAAGCACCTGGCGTCGAGTGCGCTCAATGCGGCCAAGTCGTTCCTGGGGATCAGCAGCCCGAGCCGGGTCATGGCCGATGAGGTCGGGCAGTGGATTCCGCACGGCATCGCCCAAGGGATCACCGACCACGCCCACGTGGCGGCGGGCGCCGTCGCCGCGATGTCCGCCGGACTGTCCGCCCAGACCATCACCCCACGACTGTCCCTCGCCGGCGCGAACGCCGGCGCCGCCGGCGGCTACGGGCCGGGCGGTACCCAGGCCGCCGAGATCACCACCGTCGTCAACCTCGACGGCAAGGAACTGTTCCGGGCCGTGCAACAGCACGCGCTGCGCAACGACCGCCGCAACCCGCGGCCCGGCATGGTCTACGCCCGCGCCACCGCCTGATCTACCAAGGGAGGTACTCCTGTGACCGTTCCCGGGCTGCTGCCGGGTTGGCCGCGCATCGCGCTCGGCGTCGCGTTCAACGTCGGCGGCACCCAGGCCGGCACGCCGTTCTACACCGATCTCACCGCCCGGTTGCGCGACAGCTGGACGGCGACGGCGGCCGGCCGGCAGTACGAGATGGACGCGGTACAGGCCGGGACGGCGTCGTTCGTGCTGGACAGCACCGACGGCGCTCTCGACTCCACCAACCCGGGCGGCCCGTACTACGGGAGCATCACGCCGTTCCGGCGGGTGAGGCTCACCGCGACGTGGCCGCCGAGTCAGAACCTGCTGCCGCAGGGCATGGCGACCGGCTCATCGCTCGCCGACGTCCAAGTCACCAACGGCACCCGGACCGTCGCCACCGTGCCGGCCGCACCGTCCGGCCACACCCAGGCGATCGCCTGGACGTACCCGGCCATCTCCGGCGCCCAGGCGTGCGGCCTGGGCGCCACCAACGCCAACTGGGCCGGCGCCGACTCCGACGCCGTCCCCGTCATCGGCCAGCCCGGACAGGCGCCGGGCCAGCCATGGACGTACACCGTGTACGCCTCGACCGCCATCGGCGGGCAGGCGGGGCTGCAGCTGTCCGCCCGGATCAGCTGGTACCGGCAGGACGGCACCCGGATTACGCCGGTCGACTCCACCCCCGTCACGCTGCCCACCGTCCCCGGCTGGACACGACTCACCCTGACGGCCACGGCCCCGGCCGGCGCCGTCTGGGCGCGCCCGGCCGTCATCAGCCCGGCCACCACCGTGACCACCACGGCGACCACCGTCTATCTCACTGGGGCCCAGTTCGAGCAAGCCGCCGCCCCGACGCCGTGGGCCGACCCCGGCGTCACGGACCCGCTGTGGAGTGGGTACGTCGAGCGGTACCAAGCACACTGGCCCAAGGGCAGCGCCTACGGCACGGTCACCCTCGCCTGCAGCGACGCTCTCGCCGGACTCGCCCGCCTCACGCTCCGCCCCGGGTTTCAGCAGTCCCTCGCCGCGCTGAACCCGAACTTCGTGATCCCGTTCAACGAGCCTTCCGGCGCGGCCCTGTTCGCCGACGCCACCGGCCAGCGGCCGGCATGGACCGTGGCCGCCACGCCCCCGGGCGCCGGAAGCGCGACCGTCACGGCCGGAAGCGCGCTGCAGGGCGTCGGCTTCAACGGCGCGGCCGGACCCGTGGTGACCATCACCAACCCGAACGCCGGCAACCTCGCCAACTTGCCCGGAATGGTGATCAACGCGCCGGCCGGTGCCGCGGTCGGACCACCGGCCACGGGCGGGTGGACACGGTTGATCGCCTTCCGCACCGCCGCGACACCGAACGGTCCCATGGCCCTGTGGTCGAGCTCCGCGCCAGGCGCCCTGATGAGCGGCGGCGCGCAGGTCTACGCCGGCCCGCGGTCCGCATTCGCGATCTTCATCAACGCGGACGGCACCGTGAGCGCGGGCGCCAACAACGCCGACGGCAGCGCCGTCATCACCGTGAACGTCCCCGGGATCGTTGTCCGTGACGGCAACTGGCACCTGGCACTCGCCAAGGTGTCCGCCGACGGCACCATGCTGACGCTTAGCGTCGACAACTTGGCGTACTTCAACACCACGACGGGGGACTGCCACCCCACCGGGTGCACCACCGACACCATCGGCGGCAGCATGGTCGCCGGCTTCAGCCAAGGTCTTTTCACCGGCGACATCGCCTACGCCGTCGAGCTGCCCGTCGAACTCGACGTCGGCACCGCGTTGGACTTGGGCCATGGGTTCGCCCAGGGCTGGACGGGAGAGGCTAGCGCCACCCGGGCGCAGCGCATCCTGACCGCGGCCGGATACCCCGGCGCCGTCGCAACGCTGAACACCCAGACCACCATGGGCGCGGCGAATTTCGCCGGCCAGAACGCCGGTGGAGCGCTTCAGATGGTGGCGGACAGCGAGGCGGGACAGGTCTACGCCGACCCGGCCGGAACCATCACCCTCGCCGGTCGGCGTTGGCGCTACCTGCAGACCGCCCCCGCCGTCGTGTTCGGTGAGATGGCCGCCGCCGGCGAAGTGCCGTACCTAGATGACATTCAGGTCGACCTCGACCCCGACCACGTCTACAACACGGTGCAGGTCACCAACCAGGTAGCCCCCAACGCGCCGCAACAGCCCGACAGTTACGCATCCAACCCGGCGAGCCAGGCGGCGTACTTCCCGAGTTCGCTCGCCCGGACGATCAACGTGCAGGACCCGAACGAGGCCCGGTACGCCGCCGCGTACCTGGCCGGCCAGTACGCGGCCCCGGTGCCGCGGGTCTCGCGCATCATCGTCGACCCGTCCGCCAACCCCACGGCGTGGCCGCGG
This sequence comes from Kitasatospora sp. NPDC004669, assembly GCF_040609455.1. Lineage (NCBI taxonomy): Bacteria > Bacillati > Actinomycetota > Actinomycetes > Kitasatosporales > Streptomycetaceae > Kitasatospora > Kitasatospora sp. NPDC004669. The sequence continues at coordinate 22,334 of NZ_JBEXKB010000043.1, read as the reverse complement.
CTGCTCGGCCTGCAGTTCGGGGCCCGGGCCCGCCTCATGCGCCGCCCCAACGCCTCACCGAACGTGATCAGCCTCGACACGTACGTCGAACAAGTCGAGTGGAAGGGGGACGATCAAGGCCGGCTCACGGTGACCGTGCAGCAGTCAGCCGCCGCGCCGTACTCCGGGTGGATGGTCGCCGCCGCCCTGCACACCACCCTCGCCGCACCGGCCTCCGCCGGGGCGACCACGGTCACGCTCTCCGCGCTCACTGGGGCCGCGACGAACCCCGCGTCGGCCGTCCTGCCCGCCGGCACCGTGCTCACCATCGGCTACGGCACCCCGGCCGCCGAGCAGGTCACCGTCGCGCCCGGCGGCGTCGCCCCGACCAGCCCGGGCTACACCACCGTCGCCGTCACCCTCACCGCCCCACTAGCGAGCGGCCACGCCACCGGCGACGCGGTGTGCCAACCCCTGCCCGGCTCGGTCACCCTGCCGGCCGGCGCCGTCTACCCGGCCGCACTCGACGCCGCCGCCACCCTCACCGCCACCGGCGGCCCCCGCGCCGCCTACTGACCACCGGAGGAGGCCCGTTGGCCAACCTGCCCATACCCATCCCCTACAGCTGGAACGTCGGCGACAGCTTCACCGCCGCCATCGGCAACAGCACCCGCGACGCGCTGTCGTTCCTACTGAACCCGCCCGTCTTCCGGGGCTACCAGTCGACCTCACAGTCGGTGCCCGCGAACGCCGTCACCCCGCTCGCCATCGACACCGTGATCGTCGACTCGTACGGCGGCCACTCCACCACGGTCAACACCAGCCGCTACACCGCCCAAGTCCCCGGCTGGTACCTGGTGATCGGCGGCGCCGGTTTCGGCACCAGCAGCACCGGTGCCCGTCTCGTGCGCATCCACAAAAACGGCGCGCTCATCCCCGCCAGTCAGTTCGGCGTACCCAACCCATCCCCGGACATCACCACCGCCGTGCAGTCCAGCGCCCTCGTCTACCTCGCCGCCGGGGACTACGTCGAGGCCAACGGCTACCAGTCGAGCGGCGCGCCCCTGTCGACCGACAACGACACGTCGCTAACCGTGCTCTGGTGGCACGCCTAGGAGGCTGCCCTGTTCACCCAACGTCCGCCCGCGTGCTGGCTGGTGGGCTGCACCGAGCAGCCCACCGTCCAGTGGCGCCGCCGCTCAACCGGCACCGACGACACCACCCCCGTGTACGCCTGCCACGCCCACGCGATCAGCCTCGACGGCGCCGCCCACGTCCACCAACCCGAGTGCATCGCCGACCCCGGGCGCCTGCCCGTCTGCAGCTGTGTGCCCGAACCGATTCCCGCCGCCGACGAGCTGCTCGTCGACCCGGCCCCGGCCGCCGCATCGAACATCCCGCCGCACTGGGTGAACCCGCCCAAGTCCAGCTGACCGAAGACCCGTTGCGCCCCCGCGCCGCTCGGCGGCCGGGGGCTTTCGCATGCCCGGAGACATCGTGACCGACCATCCGCACCGGACGGTGGCCGCCCACACGGCGACCGTCACCCACCGCTACACCATGCACTATCCGTCCCACGAACCGCGCGAGCACGACCCGCACTACGCCGCGTTCGCAGCCTTCCGCCGACACCACGCGAAGGGGGCCCGCTGCTACGTCGGCGAACGCGCCGGCCACGCCCAGTGCACCGGCGGCCTCGAACTCCATCACGCGACGCTTGAGTTCGCCGTCGCCAACGCGGCCGACGCGTCCGCCCTGCACAAGGACTACCCCGAGATCGCCGCGGACGCCACGGCCGACGACGTCGCCCGGTGGCTGGAGAGTTCGCCGGGTGAGTTCCGGTGGCTGTGCAGCTACCACCACCGGGGCGCCGGCGGCGCCCACGTCGCCAGCCACGCCGACTGGCAGGCACAGCTCTACGTGCCGGGGCTGATCACGTGACCCGGATCAACGAACGCGTGGCCGTCGCCGCCACCCGCGGGTTCGGCACCATGTGGGCCTGTTACGCCCTGATCGTCTTCAGCCTGCTGCCGCTCATCCTCCCCGACCAGCAGGCCCAACTCCTCTACTGGTCGAACTGCGTGCAGCTGGTCGCGCTGCCGCTGCTCATGGTCGGGCAGCAGGTCCTCGGCCGCGCCGCCGAGCGGCGCGCCAACGAGACGCACGACGCCGTGATCGAGGAACTCGCGCTGCTCCGCGAGGAAAGCGCCCAGATCGCCCAACTCACCACCACCACAAGTACGGAGGGCACCTGATGGCGCCACAGTGGCAGCAGCTTGTCGACCACGTGATGAACGTCCCCGAGCGGATCTATGAGGGTTGGAACAGCTCGGACGGCTGGGACAACCGGACCCCGTTCGGCGTCGAGTTCGGGGAGGACGGCGTCAGTTGGTGTGTCGAGTTCGCATGGGACATGTTCCACGACTGCAACCTCGACGACATCGTGCCGCGGGTCGACAACGTCTCGGCGTTCACCGACTGGGCGCAGAGCCGCGGACAGTGGAGCGAGTACCCGTCCATCGGCGCGTGGACGAACTTCGGGAGCGGCCGGCACTGCGAGGTCGTGATCGGCTTCGACGGCCAGTATGTCTACACCAAGGGTGGCAACTCGATCGAGGCGGGTGCCAGCGACAACGGGCAGGGCAACGGCGTCTGGTCGCACCGCCACCTGCGGACCGACCCCTACGTCACCGGCTACCTCGCCCCGCGCTACGACGACGGCCAGTGCCCGCCGACCGCGGACCCGGCCGACCCCCGCGGCGGCCCGGCCGTCACCGAATGGCGGTGGAGCCCGGCCCCCGACCCGACACCGACCAGCCCCGCACCCGCCCCGGACCCGGCGCCGGCCACGCCCGCCCGCTACCAGGTCACTATCGGCGGCCTGGCCTACGGCTACGGCGCCGAGGGCGACCAGGTGACCGCCGTCGGTAGGGCGCTCGTCGCCCGCGGTTTCGGCCAGCACTACACGGAGGGTCCCGGCCCGACGTGGACGGATGCCGACACGCTCAACTACGCGGACTTTCAGCGCAGCCTCGGGTACGCCGGACAGGCCGCCGACGGCGTGCCCGGCGAGGCCTCGCTGCGGCAGCTGCTCGGCGACCTGCCCGGCGCCAGCGACGGCGACGAGCCGTTCCCCGGCGGCGCGTTCTTCCACGCCGGCCAGCACTCCGACGTGATCACGCGCATGGGCGAGCGCCTGGTCGCCGTCGGCTGCTCCCGGTACAAGGTCGGGCCCGGTCCCGACTGGGGGCCGGCCGACCAGGCGTCCTACGCCGCGTGGCAGCGACAGCTCGGCTACCGCGGGTCGGCCGCCGACGGCATCCCCGGCCCGGCGTCCTGGGCCGCCCTGCACGTTCCCGCCGCCTGATCACCACCCGACCCGAGAGGTACCCCGTGACCGACTCCACCCGGCGCACCATCCGGACCGTCGTGCAGACCACCCTCGCCCTGTTCGCCGGCGCCCCACTGATCATCCATGCCGCCGGCGTCCCCGAGGCGCTGCCCGGCGTCGCCGTCGTGCTCGCCGTCGCCGGCGGCGTTACCCGCGTGATGGCGCTGCCCGTCGTCGACCAGGTGCTGCCCGCGTGGCTCCGCATGACCACGCCCGCGGCCCCGCCGCCGGCCCCCGCCCCGCCGGAGGCCCGATGACGACCCCGGCCGCCGACGTCCGCACCGAGCCCGACCCGGTCTACCGGGAAATCGCCGCCATCCGCGAGGCACTCGTACGCGTCGACGGCAAGCTCGACGCCCTCGCCGAACACCGCAGCCAGATCGCCGACCACGAAAGCCGGCTCAGAGCTTTGGAGGAACGCCGCCTGCCCCACTCCGCGCTCAGCATCGCGTCCGCCGCCGTCGCCGCCGTCGCCCTGATCTGGCAGGCCGCCGGCCACTGAACACCCACGCCCCCTGTGCCGGCCACGTGCCGGTGCAGGGGGCGTTTTCGTTATTGATAAGACATATTGTCCGAACTCGCGTTAAAGCTACGATTGCCCGACCCCCCGTCCTCTCCCCGGAGTGAACCCGTGCTCGGTGTCAACGATCTGGCGACGTACGTTCTCGGCGCCTTGGTCATCGTTCTACTGCCCGGCCCCAACTCCCTGTATGTGCTGTCCGTCGCCGCCCGCAAGGGCATACGGACTGGCTACCGGGCCGCGGCTGGAGTCTTCGTCGGCGACCTCACCCTCATCAGCCTTACCTCGCTGGGCGCTGCCTCGCTGCTGAAGGCCAACCCGGCCGTTTTCGCGGTGGTCAAGTTCGGTGGTGCGGCCTACCTGCTGTGGATCGGCTTCGGCATGCTCCGCGCAGCCCGCCAGATGTGGCGCGAACACCGCGTCGCCGCCGACCCCGCCACCGCCACCGCCGCGGACGAGCAGGCCCCCGAGGCCGTCGAGCGGCCGTTCCGGCGCGCGCTCGTGATCAGCCTGCTGAACCCGAAGGCGATCTTGTTCCTTTTGTCATTCTTTACGCAATTCGTTGATCCTTCCTACGGAATGCCCGCCCTGTCCTTCGCCCTGCTCGGCGGCATCCTGCAGGCCTTCAGCGTGCTCTACCTCTCCGTGCTGATCTTCGCCGGCACGTCGCTCGCAAACGCCTTCAGCCGCCGAAAGCGGCTGTCCGCCAGCCTCACCAGCGGGGTAGCCGTTCTCTTCGCCGGCTTCGCCGCCAAGCTCGCCGTCTCGTCGGCGTAGCACCCTCGGAAGCACCGCGCCCCCTGTACCGGCTACGGCCGGCACAGGGGGCGCTTTTGTCTTTGGCGCGGTCAGACGTCGCCGAACTCGCCGGAGCGGACGGCGGCGACGAAGGACGACCAGGCATCGGCCGGGAAGATTAGCGCCGCCCCCTCGGGGTCCTTCGAGTCTCGAACGGGCACGGCACCCGGCATGCTGGTCGATACTTCGACACACTCTCCGCCGTTGCTGCTGTATGACGACTTGAACCATGCCGGCTCGGCGGTCACGGCAGTTCCTTCCTTCGCTCCCTGATCAGAGCCACAGAATCCGCCTGTGACAGCGCCATGGCCTGTAGCTGATAGTAGGTCGTGAGGATAGGCAGTACGGCGCTGCTGTCCCTCTCTAGGTTCCCCTGTTGCGAACTCTCGGCGTAGGACATCAGCGATCGGTCCGGGAACGTGAGGATGTACACCGGAAGATCGAATGCCCGATCCGCGCCTATGGTCAGTGGGGCGATCTGTAGGACCGTGTGAGGCAGGTTGGCGAACGCCACGAGTGCGTCTAGTTGCTCGGCCATGACGCCGGGTCCGCCTACGGGACGCTGAATGCAACTCTCGTCTAGGACAGCATGGATCACCGGTCGCGGTTCTCGTTGCAGCTTCGCCTGTCGACGCGCAAGAACGGCGACTCGTTCGTCTGCCTGGTCGGGCGTGATGCTACCGCGCCGCACTGCCCCAGCCGCAATCTCCCTCGCGTAGCTGAGCGTCTGGAGTACCCCGGGCACGATGCCCAGAGTGAACAGCCTTAACTCTCGGGCCTTCGATTCCTGGTCTACATACTGCCCAAAACCTTCGAGAAGCACTGTGGATCGAGCATCAAAGGCCTTGTTTACAAAGACGCGATCCCACCCAAATGCCCTGTCAAGTTGACGCGCCGTCTTGGAAGTTGGGCGGCGTCGACCATTTTCAAGCGCCGAGATGTGGGTCGGGGAACAGCCAGCGGCACTTGCCACATCCTCCTGTCGCCACCCCCGTGCCTCCCGTGAGCTGCGGAGGAAGGCACCAAACTCGGCTTCGGGAGACGCGTCAGGGTCAAGCTCCGACTTGTTCACGGCCCCTCTCCAATCACTTTCAGCAGGTTGAGAACTAGGCAAGGCTAGAGGACAGTTGGCGCCCCCGGTAGTCATCGCACTACGGAACGGAGCCACTGCCGTGACGCGCAAACGCACCTCCACGCCCCCCGCCAAGCCGAAGCCCTACCGCCCGAAAGTGGGCGAGTTAGTCAAGGATCGGCGAACCGGCCGGCTCGGTGCCTACATGGATATGCGAGGCGGCGAGGCCTACTTGAGACCGCCCGAGGGTGGCACGGAGTGGACGACGAACCCCGCGAACATCGAACGCTACGGGGATGAGCCGAGGGTGGTCGTCGACATCGTTCCGGACCACCGGTACCCGGTTCCCGGGGTCGGCTCGGCGGACGCCGCGTGATCCGCGACGACGGGCTGTGGACGCCCGACCCGACGAACCGTCCCCTCGGCGTCGCCCGTGAGTCGGAGAAGGTCACGCGCCACAGTGAGTGGACGATTCAGCGCGACCCCGGACCGGACGTCGTCCGGGCTTCGTTCATCCTCACCTGTGTGTCCGAGGACGAGAACGAGAAGCCGTGTCATGCCGACTCGGGTTCGGTGCAGAGCGATGCCGCATACGGGGAGTGGGTGCGCCGGCACGTCTGGGACAACCCGGGCCATCGGTCCTACCGGCTGCTGGCCGAGTTGCCGATGGTGATGGTGCCGAAGGTCGAGCCGCTGTGACCGCCCTCGCTGCCGCGCCTGCCGTGCTGGCGGGCATTGCTCCCGCGGACCGTCCGCTGCCGGCCCAGCCCGACGACGGGAATCAATGGACGGTCGGCGACTGCTGGTTGTCCTGCGGGCGCGCCGCCGTACCCGTGCTGTGGGTGGGAGCGGTGACCGTCCCCGGCGTGGTCAACGCCCCCATGTTCGCCTGTAGTGCATGCGTTGACCAACTCGCCGACCGGGCGTGGAACTTCGCCAGTCGGCGCGATATGGCGGCCCGAACGTCCGCCCGTGCCCGGCACGCCCGACCTCGCCCCCGCCGGCCGTTCTGGCGACTCCCGGCGCTCGACCTGCTCCCGAAGCCGATCGACGCCTAACCCACAGACCGCCCGCTCTGATCACGCGCACACACGGCGCGGCTTACCTTCCCGGCGAGCGCCGTGTGCCCCCCAGCCGTGACCCGAGCGGGCCCCACACTCCGAGGGCGACACCTGACACCGCCCTCGGAAATCCCCGCCCTGGTGCTGCGCACGTGGTCCGCAGTACGACCAGGGCGGGTCATACGCCCGGCACACGCGGCTACGAGGGTCCGCACCGTGTCGGGGCGCGCGAAGGACGTCATGCCCCCGACGCGCGCACGCCGCCCCCTGCCCTGTACTGCTCGCGGGGCAGGGGGCACCACGACACCCGCCCCGGGCCTCGGAATCTTGGTCCATTCCGCCCGGGGCGGGCCCCCGACGCTTCTAACGAACGGAACAACTCCCGTGGAACCCCCACGCATCGCGCCACAACAGCCCCGCCGCCGTGTCGACGTCTCCCTGCTGATCCGTGACCGGCGACGCCGGGTGCTGCTGATCCAGCCGGCCCACCGAGACGACATGGTGCTGCCCGGCGGCGCCATGCACCCGGGAGAGTCGGTCACCGAGGTCGCCGTACGGGCGCTCGTCGACGACATGGGCATGCGCAGGACCACCGCGGGCGTACTCACTCTCGACCGCCACCCGGCCGCCCTCGACACCGGGGCGGCCGAGGTGCTGACCGTGGTCATTGACGGCGGGGTGATGGCCAACGCCGAGGCCGACGCGCTGTCCCTGCCGGTGCGCACGGAGGCGATCGCAGCGCTCGAATGGGTGCCCCTCGGCGTACTGCACGAGTACACGATGCCGTTCACCGAGCACCGGATTCGGGCGGCGTACGCCGCTGCACTGCGCGGAATCCGGCTGCGGCTGGCCTACCTGGGCGAGCCGGCCGAGCAGTTCCGCGCCGCCTAGGCACCCACAGATCATCAGGACCACCAGGAAGGCAGCGACCGTGCCGATCCCGAAACGGCAGCGTGCCGAACCGGTAGCGCCGGACCCATACGCCTCGGACGAAAGCGCCACCTACACGCCGGAATTCGACGAACGCGCGAACGGCTGCCAGTGTCCCGAAAGGGCGGCCGGCGGCTGCGTCGAACGCCTCGCACTCCCGCGCATCGGAGGTTGGTACGTCCATCACGACGGGCGCCGGGGAACGCTCATCCTGCGCGCGAGGAAGCTCGACCCGATCACCGGGACCGTCCTGCGGACCGCAGTGCGCTTCGAGTGCGTCAACAGCGACGGGCGCCGTGCTACCTGGTCGCTCAAGTGCGCGGGCCCCCGACACATCGAAACCCAATACGAGGCGCGGCGCGCCGACCGGCCGCCGAAGTCCGTCCGGTAACACCCCACAGACCCCCGTCCCGGCTGCTGCTCTCTGCCAAGACCGCCGGCCGGGACGGGTTCATCACCCAAGGAAGCGAGGGACCATGAGCGAGACCATGCACAGCCCCCGTGACACCGAAGTGAGCAGCCACCCCCTGCGGGCCAACCCCGCCGTCCGCCGCATGCTGGAGGGTCCGCCCCTTACCCCGGCCCACCTGTCCATGGTGCTCCTGGTCACCGACAGCCGGGCCGATGACGGCCCCATGCCGACCACGACCGTCGACCGCATCCCCGCCGTGATGCGCGAGTGCAGCCGGCTCGGCATACCGTCCGTGAAGATCTTCGCGAAGGCGACCGCGCGGGACGCCACCGGCAGCGTCTCGCTGGAACCGAACTCCCTGATGGCTCGCGCGGTTCGCGCGGCGAAGGGCTCGGCCCCCGAGATCGCCGTCATGACGGAAACGTGCCTGTGCTCGTACACCCCGGGCGGCTTGTGCTACGTGACCGACCAGCACGGCCGGCCGGACGTGACCGCGACGATCGAGGTCACGGCACAGCAGGCTGTCGCCCACGCCGAGGCGGGCGCCGACATCATCGGCCCGGCGTCCATGGTGCTTGGCACAACCCGGGCTGCGCGCGCCGCGCTCGACCAGGCCGGATACAGCGACCGGTCCGTGATGCCCCACGTGATCTACCTCAGCACGTTGTACGACGGGTTCCGCTTGACCATGGGGGCGACGCCGCACGCCGGGGCGGACCGCGAGTTCCAGATCAGCCCTACTCGACCCGCCGACTTCGTCAGTGCGGCCCTGCGGCTGGTCGAGGACGGCGCCGACCTGCTGCTGCTGGAACCCGCGATGTTCACCGCGGACATGGTCCGGGATCTCAAAGCCCGGACGGACACGCCCCTGTTCCCGTTCTCGGTGAGCGGCGAGTACAACAAGCTCGCGCCGCTCGACGCCGCCGGTAAGCGAGACGTGCGGACGCTCACCGAGCTGTGCACCACGCTCCGCCGGGCGGGCGCCACCGCCACCGTCACGTACGGCGCGGTGGAGATCGCCCGGCAGCTCAACAGCTAGACCGCAGCGGCGGGCCGGATAGCGTCGAGGATGGACCGTGCGCCCTGGTCGATCAGATCACCGGCTAGGGCGGCACCCAGCGACTCCGGCTCGCTGCCGTGGCCGAGCAATTCCCCGGACACACGGCGCCTGCCGTCGAGCGAGGTCACCTGTGCGTACAACGTGATGTAGCCGTCCGGCCTCATCTCGGCGTACGCGCCAACGGGGACGCTGCACCCGCCGTGCAGCTCGGCAAGTAGGGCTCGCTCGGCGCGCACCTCGGCGTCAACGGCAGCGTCCCCGACCGTCGACAGCACGTCTCGGATCGCCCGGTTGTCCTCCCGGACCTGAATCCCCAACGCGCCCTGCCCGGGCGACGGCGGGAACAGGTCGAGCGGCAAAACCTCGGTGATCTCATCATCGCGACCGAGCCGGCGAAGACCGGCGACCGCCAGCACCACGGCGTCGAGCCGCATGGTCCGCAGCTTCTGCAGACGGGTGGGTACGTTGCCACGAATCGGAACGATCTCAAGGTCAGGCCGCACCGCGAGCAGCTGCGCGACGCGCCGAGCAGCACCGGTTCCCACCCGCGCGCCCTTCCGCAGGCCGGCGAGGGTCGACCCGCACAGCGCGTCCTGCGCTTCCTCGCGGCCGGGTGGAGGCAACAGCATGAGCCCCTCGGGGTTGGCGGTGGGCAGGTCCTTTAGGGAGTGGACCACCACGTCCACATCGCCGCGGACCAACGCCGCTTCCTGCTCGGTGCTGAATGCTGACCCGCCGCTCACGGCGCTAACGCTGGACAGCAGGGAGCGGCGGTCGCGGTCGCCGCCTTCGAGGATCGGCCGCTGTGTGAACGTGACGCCTGGCACCTGCTCGCGCACCAGAGCTAGGTACTCGCGGACCTGCGCCCGCGCCAGAGCGCTTGCGCGCGAGCCAACCAGGAACGAAGTCACGGTGACCAACCCCTAGAGCTGACAGTAAGTCAGTTCAAGGCTAGGGCTCACGCTCTCGTGCTCATGCAGACAGCGTGTCGGGACGTTCCGCCGGGTGGGTCACAAAGCTGCCCATGCCGGTCCTGGTAATGATCAAGCCCGCCGATCGGAGTGAAGCCATTGCCTTGCGGACCGTCTTCCGGTCGACGCCGAATTCCTCGGTGAGCTGCACCTCGGACAGCTTGTCATCCGGGCGAAGCTCGCCGGCCTTGATTCTCTCGCCGACGACCTCGGCAATCTGCTCCCACTTGGCGCGGGCAGGGCTGAACTCAAACACCCCATGACGGTAGCGGCGGGGGTTAGCCAGGCATAGCCAGGGTTAGCCATGGACAGGTATGGACAGGTTGAGTACCGTCACCAACGAAAGAACCCCCGGAGCCGATTAGGGCCGGCGCCGGGGGTCAACCGCCGAGGCTTTAGGGAGCACTCGACAGCATGTCGGACATTACATTCTGGAGCTGGTTCACCGCAGCCGCCGGCTGCCTGGTCGCAGCGTCCACCCTCGCGTTCTACATGAGCGGCGCGACGGACACCCCCACCGGCCGCCACCGGGCAGGAAGCGCCCTTCCCATCCGCCCGGACGTGTCAGGACTCCGGGTGCCCGCCTACCACCGCCGCGAGCCAACCCCCGTGACCTTCGCCCCCGAGCCGACGCCGGAGCCGGTGAACCTGCCAGAGCCGGTACGAACCTTGCCCCTCGGCCCCACCCGGCAGGAAGTCGACGCCGCGGCGATCGAGCGGGAGCAGCGAGCACACCACGCGCCCGAGACGGTCGAGCCGTCGCCGACTCCGAAGCCGATTCCCACCCCCGAGGAACTGCCCCGACCGGCAACCGTCGCCGTGGTCCCGCTCTGGGTCCGTCGGTGGGAGACCGAGACGACCGAGGCACAACGACAGGCCGCCCGGCGCGAAGCACTGGCGGTCATCGGCTCGGATGCCATGCCCGATCCCGGCTACACCTACGAAGGTGCGCACTCCCTTGGGGCGGTGGCGTGATGATCGACACCGTCGCTACGCCACAGCGCGCGTCCGATCGGACATGCAGCCAGTGCGACCACACCGGCCCGGACGTGACCGCCGCCGGCGCCATCGACAGGCCGAGCGGCCGACCCTATGTCGTCCTTGCCTGCGGGACTTGTCTCCCCGCCGTGCGCCGGCTGCTGGGCCGAACAAGCGTGTAGCCAACCAGCCGCCCCACGCGGAAGCCCCTGCCCAGATGGGCAGGGGCTTCCGTGCATCTCCCCCAAGGCGGCTATCCAGTTTCGGCCGGGGTGCTCACTCAGTTCACGATCGCCCTACCGGCCCAACCACCACGGGGATAGAATCCTGTTTTACTCGGGGTAACCAACGAGAGCAGGAAGAGGATCGCCTTCGGGTTCAGCAGGCTGATCACCAGCGCCCGGCGGAACGGCCGCTCGACCGCCTCCGGCGCCGCCTCGGCCGCCGGATCGGCCTCGACCCGGCGCTCGCGCCACAGCTGCCGGGCAGCGCGGAGCATCCCGAAGCCGATCCACAGCAGGTACGCGGCCCCACCGAACTTGACCACGGCGAACACCGCCGGGTTGGCCTTCAGCAGCGAGGCGGCACCCAGCGAGGTCAGACTGATCAGCGTGAGGTCGCCGACGAACACGCCCGCCGCGGCCCGGTAGCCGGTCCGGATGCCCTTCCGGGCGGCGACCGACAGCACGTACAGCGAGTTGGGGCCGGGCAGCAGGATGATGACGAGGGCGCCGAGGATGTAAGTCGCCAGGTTGTTGACGCCGAGCACGATGCGCTCCGGGGTGGGGAAGGGGGGCGGGGGGCGCTCATCGTAACGTCGTACTGGTGGTCGATTGAAGCGAAAACTATCCCCTCTTGCCCACCTATGCCCCGCCTTCGTCCAGGCCCCGCCCCGGCCCCGACCGCCTCGGCTACGGATCACCTGCGAACCTGTGTAGACTGGCCCGCGTTGCCGCCACACACGGCAACGGTGCCGCCTTAGCTCAGTTGGCCAGAGCAACGCACTCGTAATGCGTAGGTCGCGGGTTCGAATCCCGCAGGCGGCTCCGAGAAGGCCCAGGTCAGATAGCCGCTGACCTGGGCCTTTTGTTGTTTCCGGGCGTGCGGGCAGGCGTCAGTGACGCGCTACAAGATCGCTTGCGTGAGCGATGCGTGAGCGCGGGTGTTGATCTTGCTCTAGGCCTTGGCCTTCTTGGCCTTGGACTTCGCCTTCTTCTTGGCCTTCCGCTTGGCCTTCTCGGCCTTGGCTGCGGCCTTGGCGTGAACCTCGGCCTCGGCCTTCCGCTGGAGGGGGACGAGCTTCGCGGCAGCCTCGGCGGCATCCTTCGCGATCTCGGGCAGGACGCTGGTGTAGGTGTCCGAGGTGATCTTGATCGAGGAATGGCCGAGCATCTCGGACACCACCTTCATGTCGACCCCGCCAGCGAGCGCGAGCGTGGCCGCGCCATGGCGCAGGTCATGCAGCCGGATCGGTGGCAGGCCGGACGCGGTCACGAGGCGCTCGAACATGTCGGTGACCTTGCCCGGGTGGAGCCAGGAGCCGTCCTCGTTGGTGAAGACCCGGCCGGTCTCCTTCCAGGCCTGCCCCCAGTCGGCCCGCTCCTTCTGCCGCCGCTCGCGGTGGCGCTGTAGGACGGCCACCGTGTCGTCGTCCAGCGCCACCGTCCGGAAGCTCCCGTCGGTCTTGGGGTCGGACTCCTCGACCTCCCAGCCGTCCTGCACGAGCTGGGCCGTCACGGTCAACGAGCTGTTGTCGAGATTGGTCTCGGACCACGGCTGCCCGCACGCCTCGCCCCGGCGAAGCCCGCGCAGGGCGATCACGTGCCACATCGCGTACAGGCGGTCGTCAGCCACGAAGTCGAGGAACGCGCCGGTCTGCTTCGGCGTCCAGACCATCACGGGGGAGGGCTTCACGCCGGTCTCCTGCCACTGGGCGACCCGCTCGGGCGTCCAGACCAGACCCTTCGGCTTGGTCGCCGGGTCGAGCTCGACGTGGGCGGCCGGGTTGAAGGTGATCAAGCCCTCGGGGATGGCGGCGTTCAGGGCGGTCCGGAGCGTGGCGCGGATGCGCTGGCGGGTGGCCGCGCCGGTCGTGCGCCGGAACGGCGGCATCTCGGCGAGCTCGGCCCGCAGGGCCTTGCGGCGGGCACGGTTCTCCACGCCCTTGATCGGAACCGTGGCGAGCTCGGCCTTCAGCGCGTGCCGCAGGGCGTTGTTCTCCAGGATCTCCTCGTTCGCGTCGGCGATGGCCGTGAACATCTCGGCGAGCGTGCTCACCCGCAGCCGGTCGACGCGGACGTGCCCGATCCGGGGCTTGAGGTGAATCCGTACGTCGGATTCGTAGCGGGTGATCCCGGACTTGCGGATCTTCTTGCCGCCAAGCCACGTGTCGAGCCACTCGCCCACGGTGACCCGGGTGGAGAGGTCCTGACCGGTCTTCAGGCGGCGGCGGGTCTCCTCGATGTCGGGCAGCTGCGCCTTCTCGTCGGCGACCTTCACCAGCAGATCGGCGACCAGGGCCAGGTCGTCCGGGTCCTCCTTGCCGAGGGCGAGCAGGCCGCGGATGTGGTCGAGGTCGGCCTGCGCCTCCTTGAGCATCTCGTAGCCGGCGCGGTTGAACGAACGACGGGTGCCGTCATCGGCGTTGGGCAGCTCCTGACGTATGGAGTAGGAGCCGTGCTTGCGGCTGCCCGCCTTCGGGCACGCCTTGCCGAGCGGCTTCCCGGTCTCGGCGTCGCGGCAGTAGCAGCGGTGGTAGGTGGAACCCTTCATTCGTCCTCCAAGTCGATGTCGGTTTTGAGTGGGGGAAGCTCGGCGTCGAGAAAGCCGAGATTCGAGGTGAGACGGGGGACTTCCCGGCCCATCTCGCGCAGTTGTGCTCTGACGGGGTGAAGTCGCTCGCGAATAGCGGCGACGAAAGCGTCGAACTTCGCCTTCCCGTCGGACGGCCAGTCCTTCCGGAAGAACGTGAACTCCAGCTGGACCGCGTCGTGATGTTCCTCTTGGATCTCCTGCCAGATCCGAGCGTGCTCCCGGTAGAGGCGGAGCCGGTACATCCCCATCGTGTGGGGGGCTTCTCCGGTGAAGCGGGTGAGGGCCGCCCAGCGGCCGGTGCTGGTTCCCGGCAGGTAGTCGACATGCCCGCCGAGGGCAGGGGAGTAGAGCAGCTCGACCGGCGCGGTCTCCAGAGCCTCGGCCACGATGATCAGCTCGGGAATCGTGATCGTCTTTCGCCTGCCAGATTCCCAGTTGGCGATGACGTTCCGAGGGACTTCGTGGCCCAAGTCCCTTGTTTCGTCGGCCAGATCCTGAGCGGACAGTCCAAGACACTTCCTCCTTCGGGTGATTGCTTGGATCACGTCCTTGGTGATCCGTTCGTGCCAGTCGAGTGCGTTTTCGTCGTCGGTGGACCAGTCTTCATTTCCGCGTTGTGTCATATCGACACAGTAGCTACTGGAAAGCTCCTCTCTGTTGCGGCACTCCGCCGCCGCCCCCTACTCAGGGGAAGCCTGGATTTGGAGTTCATATGCGAACTGGTGAGATGTCGGCGACGGTTCAGGGGATGGGCCGGGCCGAGCTCCTCGCGTTGCCGGCGGCCATCGACCTCGACACCGCCAACCGCGCCATCGGCCTCGGGCGGAGCAAGGGCTACGAGCTGGCCCGTCTCGGCGCGTACCCCTGCCGGGTCCTGCGGCTGGGCAAGAAGTACCGCGTGATCACGGCGGACCTTCTGCGCCTGCTCGGCATCGAGGCGGCGGTCGGTGAAGGTTCGGCGGCTGATGCAGCTTGACGTGGCGAGAGGCCGATCGACAAGCCCGTCTGCCGTGGGCGTACTTGCCCGCATGGAGTGGATCTTCCATCGGCATGACCGTACGTTCGTGGTCCCTCGGAGGCCTCGGCCGCCGAGGGACCACCGCCAAGGTGCAGGCAGTCCCTGCGAGTTGAGCGGACCGGTATCCCCAGTCCGCCGACCCCAAGACGCACGAAGGCCCCCGGTGCTGCGAACACCGAGGGCCAGGCGAAGTCCTTATCCGCGACCTTCATCGGTGGCGCGCGACGGCTCAGGTCCCGCGCCCCAGTCTGGAGCTTCAGCATGGAGTCTACGTCCCACCAGCCCGATCCGGCAGCTTCCATCGCGAGTTGGCCGCCGGTCGCCAAGCCGGGCGAGCCCGGCACCCTGCTGTCGGCCCGACAGCCGGAGTCTGTGTCCACAGCCTGTGGAGACGACGTCGAGGCGGCACCGGCTGAGCCTGCCGTCCCGGACGGGATCGACCTGATGCCGGACACCGAGACGACAGAGGGCGCAGAGCTGCTCGCGCAGCTGAAAGCGCGGATCGCGCGATTCGTGATCCTGCCCTCCGAGGAAGCGCTGGACGCCACCACACTGTGGGTGGCGGCGACACATCTGCAGGGGGCGTGGCAGCACGCCCCGCGCCTGGCGGTGGTCGGGCCGGCAAAGCGGTGCGGCAAGTCGCGCCTGCTGGACGTGCTCACCGAGACCGTCCACCAGGCGCTCCTGACGGTGAACTCGTCTCCGGCTGCCGTGTTCCGCTCGATCACCGAGGAGCCGCCCACCCTGCTCGTGGACGAGGCGGACACGATCTTCGGCAGCCCGAAGATGGCGGAGAAGAACGAGGAGATGCGCGGCCTGCTCAACGCCGGGCACCAGCGCGACCGGTACGTGCTGCGGGTCGTCGGCAACGACCACACCCCGCGCCGATTCCATACCTTCGCCATGGCGGCCATCGCCGGCATTGGCGACCTCCCGGACACGATCATGGACCGCTCGATCGTGATCCGCATGCGCCGCCGCGCCGAGGGCGAGACGGTCTCGCCGTACCGTTCTCAGCGCGACAGCCCCGGGTTTCACGAGATCCGGGACCGGATCGCCCGCTGGACCGCACCTCTTGGCGACCGGGCCCTACGCCTGGAGCCGAGCATGCCGGTGGAGGACCGCGCCGCCGACACCTGGGAGCCCCTGGTGATCATTGCCGACCTCGCCGGAGGCCCCTGGCCCCGCTTGGCCCGCCAGGCGTGCAGGCGGATGGTCGACGCCGAGGTCCAGGCGGAGGAGGAGAACCTCGGCGGCGCGCGGATCCTCGCCGACATCCGCCGGATCTTCCACGCCAACCGCGAGCCGGACAGCCTGACCACCGACCAGTTGCTGCGCGAGCTCAACGACAACTCCGAGGCCCCGTGGGCCGAGTCGGCCCGGGGTGGTCTGAGCCCGCGCGGGCTCGGCTCGATGCTCCGCGAGTTCGGCATCACCTCCGGCAACGTGCGCCTCGGCGACGGAACCCAGCGCAAGGGCTACACGCGCCACAAGTTCCTCGACGCCTGGCGCCGCTACTGCCCCACCGTTCACCCCATCACCCCCACGGCCACGGACGAGAGCGCGGGCACGGGTAGCAGAGGCTGACCAACCTCCCCGAACTGCCGTCCCCGCCGTCCCTGCCGTAAAACCGCAGGTCACAGCACATTCCATCGAGACGGAACGGCCTCCCAAGACGGAAGCCGCATCCGTCCCAGGACGGCAGGGCGCCACCTCCAGGACGGCAACCGTCCCACGCCGCGACCGGCCCGCCGCCGCCCGAACCACGATGCGAGCGGCGGGCCTGCCCCGGGACGGGAAACACATCCGTCTTGTGCCGTCCCAGCCGTCCCTGCCGTAAAACCGCAGGTCACCGGCCATGCTGCTGGGACGGATACGGGCCCCAAGACGGATACGCGCACCGTCCCGAACCTGAACACCGCCGCAGCAGTGACTCCACCGGCCAGCCGCGCCCGCCCCAGCCCAGAGCCCGTCCCGCAGCTGCAAGACGGCAAGACGGCAAAGACGGCAATCCCGCAAACCACCACCACCCGACCCGCGAGGACCCCTCCCGCATGACCGCCACCAAACCCATACGCCCCCGCCTGGACGCCGTCCTCATACAGGCCGCCATCGCGGGCGCCCTGTCCTTCGCTCACCTCCACGACATCGCCGAGGCTGCCGGGCAACACGGCTGGAAGGCCTGGGCCTACCCCGTCTCGGTGGACCTGCTGCTCGTCGCCGCCTGGCACCGGATGCGGACCCTGCGCTCCACCGGACGCCCGGCCGGCACCGCCTGGACTTGGTTCGCCATCGCCCTGACCGCCTCGCTCGGCGCGAACGTCGCCACCGCCGGACTCCTCGACCTCGACCACGTCCCGGCCTGGCTGCGGATCCTGGTCGCCGGATGGCCGGCCCTCGCCTTCTTCGGCGGCACCCTCCTCGCCCACAACACCGCCGCGACCGAGGTCACCGCCGAGCCAGAGCCCGCCGACGACGAACTCCCGCCGCACGAAAACCCCGAGCCCACCCCGGCAGCCGAGCCCGTAGCCAGGGTGGAGCAGGACGGCCCGTCCAGCCCCGCGCCGGTCACGGAGAGCAGGGAAGACGTCCCGGCCTCCGATGAAGAACCGGTCGCGCCACGCAAGCGCACCGGACGCCCTCCCGCGAAGACCATGGACCAGCTCGTGGACATGATGCGGCCGGTCGTCGACGAGTACGGCGTCAGCGTCGCCGTGGTCGAGAAGGCCCTCGGCGACGCCGGGGTTCCGATCAGCAGCAAGCGCAGGACGGAGCTGATGACGCTCCTGCGGGATGAGCAGGCCGACGCTCAGCCCGAGCACGCCGACCGCGAGCCTGAGCAGGCGCGTGAGCATCCGGTGCCCGCCTGACGCGTCACCGCTCCATGGGTGGCCGCCCGCCAATGACCCGCACGGCGCTTGGCGGGCGGCCCCTTCACCGTCAATCGGTATGGCGGATGTCCAACACAGGGTCAGCGGCATTCGCCAAAGCATCGGATCGCGCTTCCGCCGAACCGCTCTCTGCCCGAGCCGGTCTGCGCGCCGCGTTCACACCCCGCTCGCACCACAGCACCTCGACGACCTCGCGACAGGAGATCGGCCCGTGACCGACACCCAACACCCCCACGGCCCCACCGGCGGAAGCGCGAAGGAGAGGAGGAAGTCCCATACCGTGAAGGGTCTTTGGCAGTGGGCGTTCGGCGACCGAGCCCCTGGCGGAGCCAGTAGTACCGCGAGTCCGACTCGTGGCCGGACTCGCGGAGTCTCCGCCCCAGGGGTGGCGGAGACGGCCCAACGCGAGGGCGCGCCGGGCCAGCAGGTCGGGGCCGAGGGCGGCCCCGACCCGGACAAGCTCCTCGCCGTCCAGAAGCAGATCCTCGCCGCCCTCCACCCCAACGAGAGCGACAGCGAGCCCGACGATGACACCAGCCCCGCCGCCGACGGCAGCGGCGCGAGCGGTGCCGAGCTGAGGAACCGCCGCTACACCGGCACCAAGCGCGAGGAGCGCGTCGGCCCACTGCGGTTCAAGCCCGACGAGGAGGCCCGGCTGCAGGCCGCCGCCGTCGCCAACGGCTACAACGGCGTGTCCGGGTTCGCCGCCGACGTGGTCCTGGCGTTCATCGACGGCCGGTTCTTCATCAGCCTGCCTTTGGCGGAAGAACGTCGCCAGACGCACCACTTCCGCACCAGGGTCCTGCGCCTGCTCAGCGGTATCGCGAACAACGTCAACCAGATCGCCCGTGCCCTCAACGGCGGATACGGGCCGCCAGCTGACCTCCGCCAAACGCTCGACGAACTTCGGCACCTGCTGCTGCAGATCGCGAAGGCCCTCCGCCAGCCCGCCGACCAGGAGGTCTGAACCCACTGTGATCGCGCCCATCAAGAAGCCCGGATCCAACACCCGCGGCCTGCTCGCCTACCTGTACGGGCCGGGCCGCCACGACGAGCACCGCGACCCGCACATCGTGGCCGGCTTCGCCATGCTCGGCATGCCCGACCCCGGCCGCGACGAGAGCGCCACGCTCACCGAACTCGCCCGCTACCTGGACGAGCCCGTGCACCTGCGCAACAGCGAGCCCGGCAAGAAGCTCACCGACCACGTCTGGCACTGCCCCGTCCGCGCCGCGCCGGAGGACCGCTACCTTTCCGACGCCGAATGGGGCGAGGTCGCCGAACGCATCGTTCAGGCCGCCGGCATCGCCCCCAAGGGCGACGACCTCGCCTGCCGCTGGATCGCCGTCCGCCACGCCGACGACCACATCCACATCCTCGCCACCACCGTCCGCGAGGACGGCCGCCGCCCCAAGCTCCACAAGAGCGGCCAGCGCGTCGGCGCCGAGTGCCGCCAGATCGAGAAGGACTTGGGCCTGCGCCAGCTCGGCACCGGCGACGGTACCGCCGAACGCCGCCCCACCCAGGCCGAGATGCACAAGGCCAAGCGCCTCGGCTGGGAACAGACCAGCCGAGAGTGGCTCCAGGACCGCATCCGCGCCGCCATCCCCCACGCCGCCGACTTGGAGGAACTCCTCGCCTACCTCCAGGCCGACGGCGTCGAGGTCAAGATCCGCCGCTTCCCCTCTGGCGACCTCCAGGGCTACTCCGTCGGCAGGCCCGGCGACCTCAACAAGAGCGGTGCGCAGGTCTACATCCCGGGCGGCAAGGTCGCCCCGGACCTGTCGCTGCCCAAGCTCCAGGCCCTCCTCACGGCCAGTGCACCCGAGGAGCACCCCACCGCTCGCCGCAATCGGCCCGGCACCCCGTGGCAGCGTGCCACCGACGCCCTCGACACGTTCTCCGCCGACCTCGGCCACAGCGACGGCGACTGGGAAGGTGGCGCCAGTGGCGACGCGCGAGCACAGGCCCACGTCACCGCACTCGGCGAACTGATCGAGGCCACCGCGCAGACCGCACCCGAGGACCTGCGCGCCGAACTGCGAGCCGCGTCACGCGCATTCGCCCGTGCCCAGCGCTCGAAGGTCAGGGCCGACCACGCGGCGGCGGCCGACCTGCGCCAAGCGGCCCGCGACCTCGTGTACGCGGGCAGCGGCAAGGACGGCAGCACTCTCGCCGTGCTGGTCGCCGGCCTCGTCTGGGCCGCGATCCTGGCCGAGCGCTGGCACACCGCCCGAGGCCACGCCCAGCAGGTCGAAGCCGCCCGACGCGCGGTCCAGCACCTTGAGGCCGCCTACGACCAGTCCGCCGCCGAGCAACTCACCGCCCTCGCCCAGCGCCAGCCTAAGGAGGAGACCCGCAACACCCTCGCCGGCGACGTCCGCGCGGCCGTCCCCGACCACGCCGAGCGGATCCTCACCGACCCCAACTGGCCCGCCCTCGCCACCGTCCTCGACGACGCCGAAGCCAGCGGCCACAAGCCCCACCAGCTCCTCAAGGAAGCCGCCGCCAGGCGCGAACTGACCACCGCCCGCCTGCCCGCCAAGGTCCTCCTCGGCCGGATCCAGCACACCAGCCGCAACCCCGCCCCCAACCCCGCCGCCGAAGCCGCCCGCCTCCGCTCACCCGGCGCGATCGCCCTCGGCCTGCGCATAACCCCCGCCAGCCCGGCCACCCTGCCCGCCGCACCGGCCACCGGCCCCCAGCGCCGCACGCGCTGAGCGCACCAGCTGACTCCGGGGGAACCGACCCGGTGCCCCCGGAAACCCCACCCAGCAAGGAGACACCCTGAAGACCCACCCGTACGCCGCCAGCTTCCCGATGCTCCCCGAGCATGAGATGCACGACCTCGCCGAGTCCATCAAGGAGTTCGGCCTGACGATGCCCATTGTCCTCGACCCCGACGGCGTCCTCCTCGACGGCCGCAACCGCCTCGCCGCCTGCGAACTCGGCGGCATCGAACCCCGCTTCACCACCTACACCGGCACCGACCAGACCGCGTACATCCTCAGCTCCAACCTGCGCCGCCGGAACCTCAGCGAGGGCCAGCGCTCCATGATCCACGCGATGGTGCTTTCAGTTTCGGGACACTCCCTTCGCACCCACGCCAAGCTCCACGACATCAGCCGCACCCGGCTGTCCCTCGCCAACACCGTACTCAAGCAGGCGCCCGACCTCGCCGACCAGGTCCGCGACGGCAAGCTCGGCCTCGACGCCGCCGGCGACATGGTCCGCGAGCGCAAGGCCAGGGCCGACGCCATCCAGGCCCAGCGCGACCGCCTCCGCCAGCATGCCCCCGACCTGGCTGCCCAGGTCACCGAAGACCAGCTCACCCTCGACGCCGCCACCGCCGCACTCGACCAGCGGCTCGAAGACGAACGCCTTCGCCGACGGGTCGAGGAGGTCGACGCGATCCGCCTCGCTGACCGCGACCCGGGGCCGACCTTCAGCGCACTCGCCGAGCGCGGTGACATCGACTGGCACCAGGCCCACCAGCGCGCCGAGCACTACCTCACCCAGCGCCAGGCCGCCGTCAGCCGCGACCAGCAGCACCTGACCGCCATCGCCGACAACTGGGCCGCCTTGCGCAACCTCACCCGCTGCCCCGACAGCGCCGACGCCACCGAGGTCCTCGACGGCCTCACAACCGGCACCCGCGCGCTCATCACCCGCCTCATCGCCGGTGAGACCGAGGAGACACACCAGGGCGACTGACATAGTCGGCCAGCGAGCCAACTGCACTGCATGGATGACGGCTTGAGCAAGCAGTCCGCGCTCGCCCCGCTGCACTTCGTCATCCGGGGTCATGTCCTGGCCCGGGCGGTCATGGCGCCCACCGGCGAGCCGCGCTCGTAGCCGGTCGACGCAGCCGGCTCCGCGGTCCCCGAACGCGGGCGCACCCGGTGCATGCAAGCAGGAAGTCTGCAGTGATCCGCTGCGGGGCCTCGGCCTGGTGGCCGAGGCCCCGCAGCATCAGGTGACAGCAGGAGCTGTCAGTTCGCCGGTGAGGCGCTCGGCCGGGCACCCACGGGCGGGGAGGTGAACTCCCGGGCCACGATGGGCCATTCGTTGTGGTAGAGCTTGAACGGGATGTCCTTCTCGATCAGCGGGGTACCCATGATGGCGATCCGCGCCAGCACCGCTCCGTCCACGTCGAGGCCGCCGTAGAGGCCGGCCTTGCCGTGGACGGTCGGCCCGGCGCCGCTGGAGTCGATGCTGACCGAGCCGTCCACGTCCGCCCGCAGATACGGCTCGACCGTGGCCTTCACGCCCACCGTGTCGTAGAGGGCGACGGAGCCTTCGGCGACGAGGCCTGCGCTGACCGAGGCCCGGCCCTCGAACGATGCCTTGACCGGGGAGACGCTGGTCTTGACGGGCTCGGTGGTGGAGGTCCAGCCGCCCGCCTTCGTGTAGTCGGCGTGCAGGGCCCAGTCACCGGT
>NZ_JBEXKB010000042.1:0-84225 GCF_040609455.1 Kitasatospora sp. NPDC004669 | reverse complement strand
AGCGACACCCAGCCCCCTTCCACTGACAGACAAGGCGATCATGTCAGCCTGCCGGCCACTCGGGTGTCGCTTTGCGATTTTCCCAACGGAGTCCTTCAGCCCCGGGAGGAATCGGTTCCTTGTCTCGGAGCCATGAAGTGGTGGAGTGAGATCCGGCGTTCTGAACGTAGGCGCTGTCAGTCAGTGGCGGAGCCACGACCACCGGGGACCCGGCTACGAGTATCAGTGTCAGTGGCCTTTGTTAGGTTGATCGTGTGCAGCTGAGGTACTCGTATCGCATCTACCCGACGGTGGGTCAGCGAGCTGTGCTGGCCAGGACGTTCGGGTGTGCGCGGGTGGTGTGGAACGATGCTCTTGCGGTGCGGAAGGATGCCCGGAAAGGAGGCTTGCCGTACCCGAAGAGTGCCGATCTCCAGAAGTTGGTGATCACGGCGGCGAAGAGGACGGCCGAGCGGGCGTGGCTTTCGTCTGTCGGTGTGGACCCGCTGATCCAGTCCTTGCGGGATGTGGACACCGCGTACCGGAACTTCTTCGACTCGGTGTCCGGTAAGCGCGCAGGGCGTTCGGTCGGTCTTCCTCGGTTCAAGTCGAAGAGGGATAACCGGCAGTCGCTGCGGTTCACCCGCAACGGGTTCCGTATCCGCAGCAACGGCAAGTTGAATCTGGCGAAGGTCGGTGACGTGCGGGTGAAACGGTCCCGCGTGCTTCCGGCGGATCCGTCGTCGGTGACGATCGTGCTCGACCCGGCGGGCCGGTACCACGCCTCCTTCGTCGTGGATGTCGAGCCCGAGCACCTGCCCGAGGTACCGGCCGAGATCGGCATCGATCTCGGCTACCGGTAGAGGATGCGGTCGGCTGCGTGGGAGGGGCCGGAGGCCGTGGAAGGACGGTGGGGACGTCCTACGGCTGAGGGGCTACGGCGACGCCGGGGCCGACGGGTCCGGTGGCGGGGGCCGCAGCCTGGTGCGTGGTTGTCCGCGGTGATCGCCGCGCGCGGGCCTCGGGGCGGTTCGGTCCGGGCGGTAGCGGCTGTGGCCGGCTGTGGACCGGCCGGCCCTTCGTTCACCGGGGACCGGTGGCGGGCGGTTCGGCGGGGGTCGGGCAGCACAGGCACTGGTTGGCGGCCGGCGCTGGGGTGCTAGAAATCCCTCGTGGACGATCACCCTGAGACCTCGACCCTGCGTGTTTTCGTGGCGCTGGCCCCACCCGACGACGCCAAGGACGAGTTGGCCGAGGTCCTGCAGCCCGCTTACGCCATGTACCCGCGGCTGCGGTGGAACCGGATCGAGGACTGGCACATCACCCTGGCCTTCCTCGGCGAACTTCCCTCCACAGCCGTGCCGTCGCTGCGGACGGTGCTGGCCGGCCTGGCGTCATCGCACCCCACCCTGCGCCTGGGCCTGCGTGGTGGCGGCCACTTCGACGAGCGACTGCTGTGGACCGGGATCGACGGGGACCTGAAGGGACTGCACCTGCTCGCCGCCGACGTCCGGGACCTGGCCAGGTCCTGCGGGATCGAGTTCAGCGACCGCCCGCTGCGCCCCCATCTGACTCTGGCGCGGTCCCGCCGCGACGATCCCGCCAGCGTGCCGCAGGCCGCGGCCGGGCTCACCGGCTTCGTGGGCCGACCGTGGCAGGCCGAACGCCTCCACCTGGTCGGCAGCAACATCGGCCGTGGCCCTGGGCCGATCCGTTACCGCGACATCGAGGCCTGGCGATTCGGCGCCGCGGTCCGGGCCAGGGACGACAGCGCTCCCGCCGAGCCGTAACCGACCGGCGGACGCCTCCTCGCCGTCGCCGGGCTTGGGGGTGTCGGGTAGGCGTGGGCGGCGCTGGGCGAGGTGGGCGGTCGTGCGGCGTACGTGGCCGAGTTGCCTGTCCTCGCCGCGGGCGGGGGTGACGGCGTGCCGGCAGAGGGTGCCGCCGGCCGTGCGGGAGGAGTCGGAGGCCGTATCGCCGAGGAGAGCCTGGGCGATGGCGATCTGACGGAACGTCATTGAACTTCCGCCGGGTCGGAGGCACCATGCGGTCATGGCTGACGAGCGCTGTGATCACGGGCTGATAGTCGGGCAGTGCGGTCACTGCAAACCGGTTCCCCGGGGTCTGACCGCGTCCGTCTGGATCACCCGGGGCGGCTCGGTGTTCCACCGCTCGGTGGCGTGCGAGGCGCTCGCCGACGGGCAGGCCCGCGCCGCCCGCTTCGGCAGGCAGGTGCACGAGCCCAGCCGCGTTGCGCTGGCCGACGCCATGGCGCAGGGGCGCGGCGCGTGCATTCCCTGCTTCCCCGCCTACCGGCCGACCAGTACCACCAAGCCCTGCCTGGTCCGGGTGGACGCGCAGTGGCTGCGCGGCCTCCTCACCGAGTGGCGGCGGGGCGCCGACGGCCGGTGGACCGGAGTGGTCTCGTACGTCGCCCACGGCGAGCAGGTGACTGTCCTCAAGGACCAGGACGACCTGCGCCCCGCGCCCTGAACGCTGTGGCCCTCGACCGCGGCCAGGCCGACGCGTCCGGCCCGGCTGCCCCGGCGCCCGTTGCCTTGGCCCGGATGCTGGCCCAGTCGAGGCCGGTCTCGAACCAGGTGCCGGAGACGGGCCGGATCATGCCGGGCTGGTCGAGCATCATGCCCCGGTGTCTCGCCGAAGCGGAAGGCGCCGACCACCCTGGCGGTGGTCGGCGTCTCCGCCATCTGTCGCGGCTGCAAAAAAGTAAGTACCTGTGTTATTAATAGCTACGTACGAAAGTTCACTCCCCGCCCCACCGTGAAAGACGATCGCCATGACGAGCCACATCACCAACCCCGCCCAGCCCTCCACCAGACTGTCCGACCTGAGCGCCGGCCCCTGGGTCCTGGACGCGGCCAAGTCATCAGTGGAGATCAAGCACAAGTCGATGTGGGGGCTGGCCACGATCAGGGCCGCCTTCACCGAGCTCAGCGGCGAAGGCGAGATCGGCCCCGACGGTTCCGCGCACGGCACGCTGACCATCGAGGCCGCGTCGATCCTCAGCAAGCAGGCCAAGCTCGACGCCCACCTGCGCTCTGCGGACTTCTTCGATGTCGAGAGGTATCCGACGTTCACCTTCGCCGCCACTGGCGTCGTCGCCGACGGCGCCGGAATCGCCAAGGTCACTGGCCGCCTCACTGTGCTCGGTACGACCCGCCCGCTCACCTTCACCGCCCGCGCCACTGCCGTCGGCCCGGAGGGTGTGACCCTCAGTGGCGAGATCGTCATCGACCGTAACGACTTCGGCATGGGCTGGAACAGGGCTGGAATGATCAAGGGCCTCACCACCGTCACCCTCGTCACCCGCTTCACCCGCCGCTGACGGGCCGATCCTGGAGCCGGGCCCGCGGTTGGTCGGGATCGGTCTGGTGAGGGTCTGTACGGCGACGGGCAGCCGTTGGCGGGAAGCCCGCATGCCCACCGGTTGTGCCGCAGCAGGCCCGGCACGGGCGCGCCGTGCCTGGTGCCTTCTGGGCGGCGTCCTCGCGGTGGGTCGCCGGCGATGCCGGACCGGACCCTGCGGTGCGACGCCGCCGCGTCGCATTCCCCGCCGGTGCTGCTCCGGGAGGCGGGCGTGGTGGCCGGCCCGGTGGAGCGGGTGCGGGCGTCCGTGCGCATGCTTGCCGGCTGCCTGCCGCCGTAAACGCAATGAGTTTGCTTTAAGGCGCCATGAAACCTACACTCGACTAAAGCAAACCATTAGCTTTTGGTGTGGGCGTACTCCGCCGCTCCCACCCCGATCGGGAAGGACGTCGATGTCAACGTCCCTGACTGCCGTCGAACTCACGCCACCGGAGGCGGTCCGCTGGGCTGCCCGCGCCGGGCTCGCGCTGCCCGCCGACCGTCATGCCGCGGTCGCGGCCACCGCCGACCACATCCACGCCGTCGTCTCGATCCTGCGGGAGCTGGACTTCGGGGACACTCCGCCCGCCATCGCCTACCGCGCGGAAGGGGAGACGCACGATGCAGCCGTATGAGCTCTCCCTCGTCGCCGCTGCGGATGCGATCCGGTCCCGGCAGCTGTCCCCCGTCGAGCTGGTGGACTCGGTCCTCGGCCGCATCGAGCAGGTGGAGCCGCTCCTCGACGCCTACGTCGCAGTCGCCGCGGAGCAGGCGCGCCGGGCGGCGCGCGCGGCCGAGCACGATGCGGTGCACGGTCGGTACCGGGGGCCCCTGCACGGCGTCCCGATGGGACTCAAGGACCTGATCGACGTCGCCGGCTGGGCCACCACGGCCAGCTCCCGCGTGCGCGCCGATCACCGCGCGCAGGCCGACAGCGCGGTCGCCGCGCGCCTGACGGCGGCCGGTGCGATCCTGCTCGGCAAGACGCACACCCACGAGTTCGCCTACGGCCTGACCACCCCGCAGACCAAGAACGCCTGGGACCGCGGCCGGATCGCCGGCGGTTCGAGCGGCGGGTCCGCCGTCGCAGTCGCCGCGGGCACGGCGACCTTCTCGCTGGGCACCGACACCGGCGGATCGATCCGGGTGCCCGCAGCGCTCAACGGGGTCGTCGGGCTCAAGCCGACCTACGGTCTCGTCCCCCGACACGGCGTCACGTCCCTGTCCTGGTCGCTGGACCACGTCGGCCCGATCACCCGCACCGTCGAGGACGCGGCCCTGGTCCTGACTGCACTGGCCGGGCACGACCCGCGCGACCCCGCATCACTGGCCGCACCCGCCGTGGACTACCGGCCGGGCGCGGGCACGGACCTGACGGGGCTGCGCATCGGCGTGCCGCGCACCTACTACTTCGACCACCTCGACGCGCAGGTGGAGGCCGCCGTCCGCCGCGCCATCGGGCAGCTGGAAGACCTCGGCGCGCGGCTCGTCGAGATCGACATCCCGATGACCCGCTACATCCAGCCCACCCAGTGGGGACTGATGGTGCCGGAGGCCACCGCCTACCACGAGCGCACCCTGCGGACGGTGCCCGAGCTGTATCAAGCGGACGTCCGAATCCTCCTGGAGGCCGGCGAGCTGATGACCGCCGGGGACTATCTGCGCGCCCAGCGCTCCCGGACCCTGATGCGTCAGGAATGGGCGCGCATCCTGGAGACGGTCGACGTGATCGCCGCTCCGACGGTCCCGATCACGGCGGCAGCGGCCGACCAGGCAACGGTCACCTGGCCCGACGGCACGGTCGAAGGCGTCTCGGACGCTCTCGTGCGCCTGTCCGCTCCCGCCAACATCACCGGGGTACCCGCCCTGTCCATCCCGGTCGGCCACGACTCGGCGGGCATGCCGATCGGGATGCAGCTGCTCGGCCGGCCCCTCGGCGAGCGCACGCTCCTGCGGGTCGGTCACGCCCACGAGCAGACGCAGCCCGCCCGAATGCTCGCCCAGGTGGCCTGACAGCGGCGCGTGGGCCGGGCCGGACCCGTCGGCCCGGCCCACACGCCGTCCGGCTCCACGGCGGGCCCCCTAAACGCAACGATTCTGCTTTAAGGTGATGTGGTGAGCCGCGAGATGTGGTGAGCCGCAAGCAGATGGTGCGCCCCGGCGGGCGCAGCGCGCGGGTCCAGGCATCGGTGTACACCGCCGTCCGTGAACTCCTGGCGGAGGAATGGCGCGAGGCCCTGACGGTACCGCTGATCGCCCAGCGCGCGGGAGTCACCCCGTCGACGATCTACCGTCGCTGGGGCGACCTGCGGGAGTGATCGTCTATCAACTCCTGAGTGCGCCGACCTGCGCCAGGTAGTGGACCGTGCTGTCGGTGACAAGGTTGCGGATCTCCGTCCGTCCACCGCCCGGTTCGGACTCTGCCGCGCCCCCGCCCACCCGCGTCGAGCTCCGCTGTGCGCGGTTCCTTTCCGTCAGTGCGGACCGGGACCGGTTCGACGGATCATCAGATCCCGGTGAGAGGAGCATCGGACGACTCGTTCCGCGGATTTCGAGGAACCGGTCGTCGGGATCGGCGAACCGTGCCGCACCGCCGGACTGACGTCGTGCCGGAGCGTGTCGCGAGAGCCGGCGACCCGGACTCCTGCCCCGGGTGCGGCCGCGTCCTGGCGGTGAGCAGTGCCACGGGGCCGGGCGTAGCGTGGAGGAGGGCCGGCCCGACCGTCGGCCGTGGCGTGCTCCGGCGGCCGGGCTATCCGTACGGCTTCCGCAGGGCTGGAGAGAGCGTCATGGGCAAGCAGTCGGTTGAAGAATTGACGAGCCGGGTGCACGGTCGGGTGCACGGTTCGGTGATCACCCCGGGTGACGCCGGGTACGACGAGGCGCGCCGCGTGTACAACGCCATGATCGACAGGAAGCCGATGGCGGTCGTGCGCTGCGTGAACGCCGGGGACGTACTCGCCGCCGTCGGGTTCGCCCGGGAGAACGGGATCGACCTGGCGGTACGCGGCGGCGGCCACAGCGTGCCGGGCTACGGGACGTGGGACGACGCCGTGGTGGCCGATCTGTCGGCGATGCGCGGGGTGCGGGTGGACCCGGTACGGCGGACGGCACGGGTCGAAGGCGGCGCAACACTGGCCGATCTGGACGCGGCGACGGGTGCCTTCGGACTCGGGGTGACCGGTGGGGTCGTCTCGTCCACCGGCGTGGGCGGGCTCACCCTCGGCGGCGGCTTCGGCCACCTGGCTCGCCACCTGGGCCTGACCTGCGACAACCTCCTCTCGGCGGACGTGGTGACGGCGGACGGCCGCTTCCTGATGGCGACCGAGCACGAGCACCCCGACCTGTTCTGGGCGCTCCGCGGCGGCACCGGGAACTTCGGGGTGGTCACCTCCTTCGAGTTCCGGCTCAGCCCGGTCTCGGAGGTGCTCGGCGGCCTGATGTTCTTCGAGCTGGAGCACGCGGAGTCCGTGCTGCGGCACTACCGCGAGTACATCGCCGTCGCACCGGAGCAGCTGGGCGCCTTCCCCGCCTTCCACCTCGCCCCGCCGCTGCCGTTCATCCCGGAGGAACGGCACGGCGACCCCCTGATTGCGGTGGTGGTCTGCTGGTCCGGGCCGATGGCGGAGGGCGAGCGGGCCGTCCGGCCGTTCCGGGAAGCCGCCCCGGTGGCCTTCGAGTCGGTCGGGCCGCTGCCGTACCCGGTGCTGCAGACCATGTTCGACCAGCTGCTGCCGCCCGGCCTGCAGCACTATTGGAAGTCGGCCTTCGCCGCCCGGCTCACCGACGAGGCGATTGCCGCCCACATCGTGCACGGGCCGAAGGTGCCGTCGGTCAGCGCCTGCCACATCTACCCGATCAACGGTGCCTGCCACCGGATCGCCCCGGAGGAGACCGCGTTCTCCTACCGCGACGCCACGTTCGCGACCGTGATCGCCGGGATGTGGCCGGATCCGGCCGAGAACGTGGCCAACACGGCCTGGGTGAAGGACTACTACCAGGCGATCGCCCCGCACTCCTCGGCGGGCGGCTATGTCAACTTCGTGGCCGACGACGATCAGGAACGGGTCACGGACGACTACCGCGACAACTACACCCGCCTGACCGAGATCAAACGGGCATACGATCCGGACAACTTCTTCCACGTCAACCACAACATCCGGCCCTGACGGGCAGGGGAGAGGCGGGCAGCCCGGGCCATGCCTCCCCACGGAGCCTTGACCCATGAGGCTCAGCCGCCGCCCCCGCCGCCGGTCGAACCGCCGTGCCCGATCGCGCTCCACCAACCGCTGTTCCCCGGCCGGTTCGAGACCGGGGGCGGGGGCGGCGGTTCGGGGCGCTGGTGGTGGTGGACGTGCAGGTCCACCGCGACGCCGGGGGAGAGGGCCTCGTACAGCTCGCGGTGGAGTGCGGTGGTGTCGGTGTCCTGGGGCAGGGACTGCTGGGGGAGTTTGCCGTGCTCCAGCAGTACGGTCACCGTGATGGTGACGGACCTCGGGCGCGGGTCGCCGTCGTACGGCTCTTCGGTGGAGTGGTCGATCCGGATCCGTCGTACTTCGGTGATCGGCATCGGCCGGTCTGCCCGGGCGCCCCGGACGAGGGCGACAGCGGTCGGCTCGGCGGAGGGCGTGAAGCGCAGCCGGTGCACGTGACGGAAGATCAGGCGGACCAGCAGCGCCCAGCCGATGACCGCGCCCGCCCCACCGGCGATCCCGGCCGCCGCCCACACCGGGCCCCATCCGGTGCCGGCGAACAGCATGACGATGTAGAGGGGGAGGGAGAAGAGAACGCTGTACAGGAACAGCACAGGTGCCGCGATCACGGCCTGGAGCGCGGTCGCGAGAGCGTACCGGAGCGAGCCGCCCTGCTCCACGAGGACCAGGTCGAGCACGTCCGGGTTCGAACGGTCGATCAGAACCCGCTGCATGACGCAACGGTAGAAGTGCGCGGCGCGTAGCGGAAGTACTGCGCCGGACGCTCGCGGAACAGGAGGAGCTGACACACGGCTCGGACGCGGCGGTAGGTGATCACGCAGCAGGCCGGTTCGAGGAAAGCCCCGTGGACGTCGTCGCTGATGTCCCAGCGGATCCGTAGGTGTCGAAGGCCGTGGATCCAGGCGTTGGTCCGCTCGACGACCCATGACCGGGGTGAGGTGCCGGGGCTTCGCCCGGCCGGCCTGCTGTCCGCAACGCCACCGGCGCCGAGTGTTAGTTGTATGGCTATAATGATTGTATGTCCTTAACTAAATGGTCTTCCGTCCTCTCCCCTGCCGCCCGTGGCGCCGTTGCGGCCTCACCGGACCGCCGCGGGCGCTTGAGAGTGCTCGCCATCTGCTGCCTGAGCCTGTTCATGGTCGGCGTGGACAACACGATCGTGAACGCCGCACTCCCGGCCATCCAGCGTGACCTGCACGCCACCGTCACCGGGCTGCAGTGGGTGGTCGCCGCCTACACCGTCGTCCTGGCAAGCCTGTTGCTGCTCGCCGGCTCCATCGGCGACCGCCTCGGGCGGCGCCGCACATTCCAGACCGGCCTGCTGCTGTTCACCCTTGGCTCGCTGCTGTGCTCGCTCGCGCCGGGCCTGGACTGGCTGGTCGCCGCCCGCGCGCTGCAGGCGGTGGGCGGTTCGATGCTCAACCCGGTCGCCATGTCGATCATCACCAACACCTTCACCGAGCCCCGCGAGCGGGCCCGCGCGATAGGCGTGTGGGGCGCCGTGGCGGGCGTCAGCATGGCGCTCGGGCCGCTGCTCGGAGGTGGCCTGGTCGACTCGGTCGGATGGCGCGCGATCTTCTGGGCCAACATCCCGGTGGGCCTGGCCGCCCTCGTGCTGTGCGCACTGTTCGTCCCCGACTCCCGTGCCGAACACCCATGCCCGCCGGACCCGGTCGGGCAGCTGCTGATCGTCGTCCTGCTCGGCAGCCTCGCCTACGGTCTCATCGAGGCACCCGCCGCCGGCTGGGCCTCCGTGCAGACCCTGGGCTGCTTCGCGGTCGCCGCGCTGGCGCTGACCTGCCTGGTGCCCTACGAACTGCGCCGCGCCGCACCGCTGCTCGACCCGCGGCTGTTCACCCGCGCCCCCTTCGCGGGGGCCGTCGCCATCGCGATCTGCGGCTTCGCCGCACTCGGCGGCTTCCTCCTCCTCAACACCCTCTACCTGCAGGACGTACGCGGCTGCTCACCGCTGCACGCCGGCGTGCTGACCCTGCCGATGGCGGGCGTGACCATGCTGGTCTCGCCGCTGGCCGGCCGTCTGGTCGCCGCCCGGGGAGCACGCCTGCCGCTGGTCGTCTCCGGGAGCGCCATGGCCGCCGGCATGCTGATGCTGACCGGCCTGAGCGCGCACACCGCCACCTGGCAACTCGTCAGCTCCTACGCGCTGTTCGGCCTCGGCTTCGGCATGCTGAACGCGCCGGTCACCAACACCGCCGTCTCCGGCCTGCCGCCCGCCCAGGCCGGGGTCGCCGCCGCCGTCGCCACCACCAGCCGCCAGACCGGTCAGGCGCTCGGGGTCGCGGTGATCGGCTCCCTGGCCACCTCGGCCGTGCACGGCCCGCTGAGCACCGGCTTCGCGTCGGCCAGCCACGTCGGCTGGTGGATCGCGACGGCCTGCGGCGCAGCAGTGCTGACGCTCGGTATCCTCACCACCGGCCGTCGGACCGGGTAGGCCGGACCCATGGCACCGCGGTCGGACACGGACCCGGACCGACCAGCAGAGCGGAGCGCGACAGCGGATGAACGACAGTAGGAAAGACAGCGGCCGGCCGGGCACACACACCACGGGCGGCGGTATCGAGCCCCGCCCGGACGATGACGCGGACACCGGCGCGGTGGTCCCACCGGAGGCGGCCCGGGTCTGGGCCGCGATGTCCTTCCTGGTGCTGAAGCAGGAGAACCGCCGCGCCGAGGTGGAGCAGGCCCTGGGCCTCAGCTTCTTCCGCGTCAAGGCACTGCGCCGGCTGCTGGCCGGCCCGTTGACCATGCGGGAGCTGACCGACCGGCTCTCCACCGACAAGCCGTACACCACGCTGGTCGTGGACGAGCTGGAGCGGCGCGGCTATGTGGAGCGCAGTGTCCACCCCGTCGACCGCCGCTCCAAGATCGTCAGTCTTACCGCCGCCGGCACCGCCGCCGCCGAGCGGGCCGAATCGATCCTGACCCGCCCCCCGCGCACCCTTCTCGCGCTCGCCCCCGAGGAATTGACCGTCCTGGAGCACATCATGGCCAAGCTCCAGCAGCCGCAAGGGTAGGGCCCGGCTCCCCAGCGGGGCCGCCCGCAGCCCCGGTGGGGTTCGTCGTCGAGGGTGGTGCCGTTGGTGTGGCACATACCCGCGTTGACGCGTTCGGCCAGGTCCAGGGCGAGTGGGATGTTGCGGGTGAAGATTGCCGAGGTGAGGCCGTTGTCGTTGTCCTTGGCTACGCGCAGGGCCGCTGGCGGCGCGAGACGCCGGCCGCCTGGCGCTACGCGGAAACGCGCTTGATCCGGCGTACGTTCTCCCGGCCGCAGGCCGCGCAGACGATCCACTCGCATAGCCAAGCCGTCCCGGACGAAGGCCTCGCTCGCCCGGTTGCCGTCCTCCCCGCCGCAGAACAAGCAGTCCCCGTCTTCGCCGGTCAGATGCCGGAACGGGTGAAGGATCGGGCGGCCCCCGAGATCAGGACGCCCCAGGAACCCGCAGCCGGGGCACTTCCACTACTCATTGGTGCCCCCGTACGCCCCGGACCGGGTGATCTCCTGCACCAGGACCCGCGCGCACCGCGGACAGAGCCTCCGCGGTGCGTCGCCCGTCCCGCCCGTGTCCTCGACTCCCATGGCGCTGTCGCCTAGCGGCGCGGCCGCCGAGGGGGCGGGGCCAGACCCTCGGTGTCCGGCACGTGCCCCGGGTGGTTCAGGCTTCCGACAGGGCGTGCACGGCGAATTTCGTGTGATGGTCGCATTTCATCAGGAGATCGCCGTGCGAGCCCTGCGTGTGTCGGCGGATGTGGCCCCCGGCCTCGTTCAGCGCGCGGCGTCGTGGTGGGCGAGGGCTTCTTCGGCGGTCACGGGGGTGAAGGGTTCCAGGACGGTGACGTGGAAGCGCTTGAGGCGCAGGTAGCGCTCGCCGGTGTCGGTGAGGGTCCAGGCGTGGCGGGTGCGGGCGGTCATCGGCTGGCCGGTGCGGGTGATGCCTTCCCAGGCGAAGTCGACGGTGATGCGGTGGTCGCCGTCCTCGCCGGGGGTGATCACCGGGTCGATCAGGTGGTGGGTGCTGAGGCCGACCAGTTCGCCTGCCTGTGCGTACCAGGCGGCGACCTCGTCGAAGGTGTGCAGGACCCGACCGTCGGGGAGGGTCATGGCCAGCTCGGGGTGGAGCAGTTCGCGCAGCGCCTCGGGGTTGTCCGCGGGCTGCTCCAGGAGGGAGAGCCAGTAGTGGACGAAGGCGAGGACCCGGTTCTCGGCGAGCGCGTCGGTGAACGGCGTGTCCTGGTAGGACAGGATCTGCTCGGCGAGGGCGCTGATCCTGGGCAGGCGCTCGACCGGGTGCTGGAGGAGTTGGAGGTCGTAGCGCAGCAGGGCGGCGCCGTCCATGCTCGGTCCGGCGGTTTCGAAGTCGTGGGTGACCGTGACCTGGGCGGTGTCCGGGCCGGTGCGCTGGATGGCGAGGCTGCGCAGGTGGTGGGCGTTGGACTGGCCCGGGAAGGCGGTGGCGAGGCCGTCCAGGTAGGCCTGACGGCCCTGGACGTCGGGCAGTTGGCCCTGCGGCGGGCGGCGGAGGACGAAGTCCTCGGTGGCGAGTTCGCCCTGGTGGTCGAGGTTGCGGTTGTCGGTCTCGTAGCCGGCGTACCAGCGGTGCACCACGGTGAGGGCGCGGTGCTCGTAGGAGCCGGCGGTGAGGGCGGCGGTGAGGGTGTCGAGTGGGGTGGGCTCGGTCATGGTCGGTCCTTCCTGTTCTGGGGGGTGGTTCAGCGGACCCAGGCGCCGGTGAGGGTCTGGACGGCGGAGCCGTCGAGGTCGGCGAGCGTGGTGGCGACGAAGTCGCGGGCCCACTCGGAGGTCTGGACGCGGAAGGGCGGGCGGTCGGCGGTCAGGGCGTCGATGATCGGGGCGGCGGCCTCGGCCGGGGTCTGGGCGTGGCTGAAGATGTCCCGGGTGCGGGTGATGTACCCCTCAAGGGCGGGGGCGTAGGGTCCGACCTCGGCGAGCAGGGCGGGAAGGTCCAGGCTGAGGTTGGCGACGAACTCGCTCGCGACCGCGCCGGGTTCGACCACGGTGACGTCGACGCCGACGGTGGCGGCGACGGGGGCGAGGGACTCCATGAAGCCCTCGACGGCGAACTTGGCCGCGCAGTAGGCCTCGTTGAAGGGCTGGCCCACCATGCCGCCGACGCTGGAGACGGTGATCACCCGGCCCCGCGTGGCGCGCAGGTGGGGCAGGGCGGCGCGGGTGGCGGCCACCACACCGAAGAAGTTGACCTCCATGGCGGCGCGGACGTCGTCGACGCTCATCAGTTCGATGGTGCCGAGGTGGGCGGCGCCGGCGTTGTTGACCAGCGCGTCGAGGCGGCCGTGCTCGGCGATCACCTCGTCCAGGCAGGCGGCGATGCTTGCGGGGTCGGTCACGTCCAGGCGCTTGACCTGGATGCGGTCGGCCACACCCGCCTCGGCGGCGGCCTTGAGGAGCGCCTCGGCCTTGCCGGTGTCGCGCATGGTGGCGATGGTCGTCCAGCCCGCCCGGGCGGCGCCGATGGCGGCGGCCAGGCCGATACCGGAGGACGTGCCGGTGATCAGGACGGTCTTCGGGGAGGTCATGCGGGTCTTCCTTGCCTGTGGGGCGTAACGGGCGGCACCCGTAAACGGGGAGTTCCCCGATTCTCTTCAACCGTAAGCGGGGAACTCCCCGGTTGTCCAGCTGGTCTGATCCCAGACGAGGGGGGCGGCCTTGACCACCCAGCCGGGCCCGTTGCGTGCCAATGCCCGCCGTAACCGGGAGCGCATCCTCGAAGCAGCCGTGCGCGCGTTCTCCGAGAAGGGCGCGGACGTTCCGATCGACACGATCGCCAAGGCCGCGGCGTCGGCTCGGCCACGCTCTACCGCCACTTCCCCACGCGCGAGGCACTGGTCGAGGCCGCCTACCGCAACGAGCTGGCCCGGGTCTGCGACAGCGGCCTCCTCGACCTGCTCCTCGACGGGCTCCGCTACGGCACAGGCCGATAGCCCATCCCGGCACCGCCCAAGCCCGGCGGCAAGCAGCAACTCCGGCGGCACAAGATGCCCGGCCTGCCGCCGGGTTTCTCACCGGGCCCGTATGGCTCACGCGGCCCGGTACACGGGTCTCAACTCGCCAACAGAAGCGCTCAGTCACGCGAAATAAGGCCAGTCCCGGCCGCCGAAGAGGCGGCCGGGACTTTTTCTATGACCGACCGGCGAATTCTCCCGGAGGAAAGCCATGGACCTTCCGCAACTTCTCTGTCCACAGCCGCGGCGGCCGACGATTCCCCTCGACGGGGCCGGGAGCGGCCGGCCCCCGCCGCCGCCACGAAAGGGGAGCACCGCCATGCAGAAGAAGGGTTCGACCGCCTGTGCGAAGCCGTCCTCGGCATCTGGCGGGCAGGCAACTGAGACCGCGCCGCCGAATGGCATGTCCGCGACCGAAAGATTGTAGGTCAAAGCCCTGGCCACTGACCGATCAGCGGGTCTAGCATTCCCGGCACGGCGGCCCCACCACAGCACCACCGGGCCGCCGGCCAACGCAGCCGCGCCGTGGCCCCGGCGCGGCCGGCCTCCCACGGCCGGGTCACCAGTGGGGGTGAGAACCTCGGTTGGTGAGGGATCCCCTGACGGACACAAAAGTGGGCCGCGGTCAGTACCCTGACGCGGTGACGACCGACACCGCCTTGTCGAGGGCCATGAGCTGCACCGTCGACCCACCGCTGCACCCGCTGCCCGATCGCGTCGTGGAGCTCCTGATCGAGCTGGGGAGTCCGCCGCGGCTGGCAGCCCACCTGCGAGCCGTCCACGATGTCGCGCACCAGCTGGTCGACTGGCTGGCGAAGCGCTACCCAGCTCTGCTCTTCGACCGCGAGGCGGTGCTCTTCGGGGCCGCGACACATGACATCGGGAAGACCGTGCACGTCTCCGAGCTTTCTGGGCCCGGAGCAGCGCACGAGGAGGCTGGACAGGGTCTTCTGCTTGGCCGCGGCGTGAGCCCGGAGCTCGCCCGCTTCGCCGCGACACATGCGTCGTGGACAGAGTCGCGGGTCGGTTTGGAGGACCTCCTGGTGAGCCTCGCCGACAAGATCTGGAAGAACAAGCGTGTCCCCGACCTGGAGGATCTCGTTGTTGCCCGGTTGGCCGAAGCGACCGGCGGGGCGGCATGGGAGGAGTTCATCGCACTCGACGAAGTCCTCTCCCGCATCGGCGACGACGCCGACAGTCGCCTGGCGTTCCAGGCATCCGTCCCGATCCACGACTGAGAGAAGGTGGCGGGACACCGTGACGATGAGCCCCGACGGCCCCGGCCACACGCCGAGCATCCCGCCGAAGCCGCAGCTTCCCGATCTCGCCGCGGCCCGCGAGCTCGGACCTGCAGCGGCCGTGGAGGCACGCTGGCAGCAACTGCTGCTCGTCTGGCAGTGGCATCACGAACGGCACGAGGTCCTGCACCCGGGCAGCACCTACCCGGACATCGTGTCCCTGATCGAGGCGGCTGGAGCGGAACCGAAGCTGCGGCAGCTTTACCCGTTCACCAGCCATTTCAGCCTGAACTTCAGCAGCTTTACGAGCTACCCGTGGTCAGTCCAGGCACCGTCGGTCGATCCTCTTCATGACGGGCGGTTCCGCGTTCGCCGTCCTCGAAGTTCTGACGTCATCGGGTTCGCCCACACTGCGGAGGTCGCGGTGTCCCTCGTCGTCGACAACCTCCCAGCCGGGCTCGGCCCGGCTGTCGCCTGCGATCAGGTCAGCCGCTGACGCGGGGACCCGAGGAGCTCTACTCCTCGCTGTCGGTGTCCTCGGGGAGGCAGGAACCGCAGCCCCTGGGACAGCGAGGTGGCTTCGAAGGCGTAGCGGCCGTGAAGGTTGATGTGGTGCCGTACGAACGGGGAGAGGTGGGCCACGTCCTCGTCACGGGCGTCGAAGCCGTCCGCCCGGTCGGGTAGGAGAGCGCGCCGCACATCAGGGACGCCCAGAACAACCCCGAGCGGACCTTCCCGTCATTCAACGGCAAGAGCGTTCCCGGTGCGAAGCAGCCCCTGCACCGGCTCATCGACCGCGACAAGCAGGACGAGAACCGCAGCGTCGCGATAGCCACCTGCCGTGAGGTCTGGGATGACTGCGCGAACTCGGGGCTGCAATGCGACGAGTGCCCGTTCTCGTCCACGTACGAAGGCGCGAACAAGGGAGACAACCGCTACTCCGCGCGGCTGATCGATGGAAAGGACAACGGCAGCGGAGGCAACATGATCAAGGCCGTCTTCGAGACGAACCGGCTCTTGGACAACGACCCGTTCTACGTCACGATCGTCCCGTAGCCGCACTTGCCGACGCCGGAGGACAACCAGTGCCGATCCTGTACGAGTTCCGCACCGAAGCCAGGCCCGACAACGGCCTCATCGAGGTGTACGACTCCGACGCCTACCTCACGGATTCCGAAGCCGTCCGACAGAGCCGGGACACGGTGGTAGCGGGCACCGGCGCGCAGATCTACCTCCACAGCCTCCAGGGCATCGCCCCCGCCGAGGTCCTGGTGCGGGTGTGGGACGGCCCGGCGCCCGCCGACAGGACCTGGGCGGCCGACGGCGAACGCTCAGCGGTGCTGGACAGTGCCACGGGCGAGGTGGTCATCCGCGCGTTCGCCCCGGATATCGCCGGTCACTTCCAACTGCCCCGCCCGGGGGTCTACGACGGCCGTGTCTCCTGGAAGGGGCGCGGGGCCGCCGAGGACCATCAGAACAGCCTGCGCGCCCAACTCGCTACCCCAGAAGGCCAACGCAACTCAGAGGAAGTCTTCGCGACCCACCGAGAGATCCTGGAGTCCTACCGAATCGACCTATGGTGGGTCGCAGAGTCGGAGGACGACGAGGACGACGAATAAGCACGGCGGTGTGTGGTGTCGCCCGCTGACGGCACCACACACGTACTCGGCGATACGCCGAGGTCGGCACGGGTCCGGTGCAGGAGGCCGCCAGATGATCGTTCGGCCCATCCGCCACGACGCCTGCGGCGCGGCGGATGTGGGCACGGCTCTCCCTGTGGGCAGCAGAACAGCCCGGCACCCGAGGGTGCCGGGCTGTCGGTTGAAGGCCCTCTCGCTGATCAGTCGTTGGCCGTTAGGTCCGGCGCGTACTCCTCAAGCCGGTCCAGCAATGCTGGCCTACTGACCAGCAGTGATGCACTGATCGCTTGAGCTCGCCATCCTTTGACGACATCAAAGACGCGGAGGCCGAAGATCGGCGGGTCAAGGTTGGGCGGGGCCGGGTCGGATGGTCCGGGCGCGGACGGGCCTCCCGCCGGGCGTCGCGGCGGCGAACGGGGTGAGAGTTCACCGATCCGTTCTCCGGGGCGGCCGCGACCGACGGCGGCGTGGTGCTGCGGTCCTGAGATGGGGTCGTCGGCACGGGTCGGGCAGTGGTGGACCGTCGAGGGCTTAACCCATTCTGTGCTCGTCTCCTCGGTCGGGTCGCCAGCCGAAGTGACCAGATGCCCCCTGGCAGTGAGCTCGATGGTGCCGGTCGCCTCGCCGGATCTTCCCCCTTTTCCCGAGCGCGGCAAAACATCGCCGGCATCCAGGGGCGGGCCCGCCCATAAGGCAGGCGGGCATCGGGAGCGCAATTAGCGATATATGGAACGGCGAAATGCGTGATACGCCATACGGTCGGCCGTCATGGATTCAGTCGTAGGGCCATAGCCTCACAAGTAAGTCAAGACTTATCTTCAGGGAAATTTGGCCGTAGGGTGTGGCTCGAATCGAAGGAGCCCTCTGTTGTCGAAAAAGAATGATCCCGCTGCGCGTGCGGTTGAATCGGAGCGAGATTATGTGTCCTCCTTGTATGAGCTGCTCACCGAGCGGCTTTCCGAGGCGCGGGTACACCGAGCGAGTGTGCTGAAGGCCCCGGCGGAAAGCGCCGGTGAGGCATACGAGAGAGAAATCGCCGCCGAGCGTCTGGCCGAGGAAATCGGCCGGCTGGAGGGCGCCGAAAAGGGGCTGGTCTTCGGGCGCATCGACTGGACGGATGGCACGGCCCTGCGCATCGGGCGGATCGGACTGTATACGGAGGAGGATGACCTGCCTCTGCTCGTGGACTGGCGTGCGAACGCGGCGCGGCCCTTCTACGAGGCGACGCCGGTCCACCCGATGGGCCTGCGGCGGCGCCGGCACCTGCGCCTGGAGGAGCGCACGGTCGTCTCGGTGAGCGACGAACTGTTAAACGGGACCGCCCCGACCGACGAGGACGTCGTGGGGGACGGCCCGTTGACCGAGGCTCTGTCGGCACGGCGTACGGGCAGGATGCACGCGGCCGTCGCGACGCTGCAGGCCGAGCAGGACGAGATCGTCCGCTCCGCCCACCGCGGGGTGACCGTGGTGCAGGGCGGGCCCGGCAGCGGCAAGACGGTGGTCGCCCTGCACCGGGCGGCCTATGTCCTGTACGCGTTCCCGCGCGCCTCGGAGGAGGGTGTCCTGGTGGTGGGCCCGAACGCCCGGTTCCTCGACTACATCTCCCAGGTCCTTCCCTCGCTCGGAGAGAACGACGTCGTTCTGGCGACCTGCCGGGAACTGGCCGGAGTGTCCACGGACACGGTGGACCCGTTCGATACGGCGCGTCTCAAGGGCGGCTCCGACCTCGCCGACGCCTTGGCCGGCCTGCTGCGCGTCCACCAAGCCCCCGCCGGTGACTTCACCGTGCGGGTCGGACAGGAACTGGTTCACCTCTCCGGCGAGGAAGTCGCCACGGCACGCGACGCCGCCGTGGCAGCCGCGCCGGGGCACAACCCCGCGCGCCAAGTGTTCAAAGAGCTCTTGGCCGACGCCGTCACCGACGCGATGCAACGAGACATGGGCGACCTCCTGGAGCAGATCGACGCCGATGCCGAAAGGATGACGGGCATCAACCTCGACCGGTTCACGGGAGCCGCCCAGCGCCGTGCCGAAGGTGCGGCCGACTCGGGTCCGGTCCACGAACTGGACCGGGACGCCATCCGAGCCGATCTCCTCGACGACGCCGGCGTCGACCGAGCGGTCGAGGTGTTGTGGCCGCGGCTGGTACCCGGTGACCTCGTGAAGGCGCTCCTGACGAACGCAGGCGCTCTCGCCGAGCGCCTGCCCAGCCTGACCGCGCAGGAGCGGTCCCTTCTGCTGCGCGATCCGGACGACCCGTGGACCGATGCCGATGTGCCGTTGCTGGACGAGGCGGCGAGCCTGGTCGACGGCCCTCCCGAGCGGACGTACGGGCACGTCGTCGTCGACGAGGCTCAGGAACTGACCGCCATGCAGTGGCGGATGATCGTCCGCCGCTGCCCGGCAAGGGCGATGACGCTGGTGGGTGACTTCGCCCAGGCAGGCCCGGTCGCGACAGCACGCGACTGGAAGGAAGCACTGAGCCCTCACGTCGGACCGCGGTTCAAACTGCACAACCTGACCGTCAGCTACCGCACCACGCAGGAGATCCTGGAGAGCGTCCGGGACCTGCTCACGCGGATCGCTCCGGACCAGAAGCCCACACGGTCACTGCGAAGCGGTGAGAGCCCTCGCACCGTGACCACACCTCCGGACGGGTTGGTCACCGCCGTCGTTCAGGAACTCCGCGCCCAGAGCACCGCGCACCCGGGCGAGCTTCTGGGAGTGATCTGCGCGGACACCAGGGTGAGCGAGCTGACGGCCCAGGGCATCGCTCACCACGCACGCATCGTGCCGGCGTCCGAAGCACGCGGCCTGGAATTCGACGGGGTCGTCGTCATGCACCCCGAGGAAATCATCACGGCCCGCCCCGGTGGGGAAAGGGACTTGTACGTAGCCCTGACCCGGGCCACCAAGCGCCTCTGCACCATCACCGTCCAGCCCGCCTGACGACTCGGCGCCCGCGTCGTCGCCGCGTCCGCACCCGGCGCGGTACAGTCACCGGCCCGCGCGCACGGGGAGGACGACCTCGACATCCTCGGCCTGGTCCCCTCCCACGGCTGACCCCCGCGCGAGCGGGGGCAGCCGGCCGCCCTGTGATGCCCCTTCTGTCCACCGTCGTCTGCCCTGGCGGACCTGCAACGTCGTGGGCTTGGTTCGCATTGACGGACACCTCTGAGGCCGCCGCCGAGCACTCCGACCCCCACGCCCGCCGCCCGGCCGGAGGTCACGCTTGACGGCGTGCCGGCGTCCTTCACGGCGGGGGGTGAGGCGAAGCAGTTCAAACTGGTCTGCACCAACCGGACCGGCAAGGACCTCCGCGTCCTCCCCACCGTCCTGTTCCAGGGGCAGACCGAGCTCACCGCCGACGTCCTCACGTTCGAGTACGAGACACCGAGCGGCCGGTGGCAGGAAGGGACGGGCCTTCGTGCGTCAGGTCAGCCCGTTGGGGCGCGCCAGGGCTCTCACGGAGTCGGCGAGTCGACGGGCAGACGAGGGTGATGGCCGAGGCCATCACCACGGGCCGCGTCCAGCCGATCCGTGCCTTCGTCGCGCACTGGGCCGCCGTCGTGGAGATCGAGCGGCACCCGGCCACCGCCCAGGCCTACCACCGGGCGAACTCCCTCGCGAACCATGCCGCGACCGTTGCCGAGTGCCGCGAGCACGCCGTCGTCGTCGCCGAGCTCTACCGCGCCGCGTACGCGGCGGTGACCGAGTGACCTGGAGCTGGGACTACTTCCCCAGCGAGCAGCACGTCGCCGCCGGTGCCCCGGCCGACTTCCTGGCCGCCGTCGAACAGCGGGCCGCCGAACTCGTCCGCGCCGCGGAAGCGCTCTACCTGGACGGCACCTCGTATCAGGGCAGCAGGGAGCCGATGCGCTATCTCGACGTCGCCGGCGGCCTGCTCGCCTACCACGTGGTCCCGCGTCTGGAGCTCGTCGTCTGCCAGGTCACGCCACCACCGGCACCCTGATTCCTCGCAGTCGGGCCGAAGGGGGGATTTGTGCTGTTTACCCGGTGCTCGGCACGGCGCGCTGGCACGATGAAGTGGCCATGGTCAGGCCCGAGTTCGGGGGTCATCGCTGCCGGGTGGCAAGCGGCGAATCCAGACGGCGGTGTTGGGCAGCGCGGCGTCGGGGGTGCCGCTGATCCTTCCGCTCAAGGCAATCGAACTGGACGCCTTCCGCCGGCAGCACGCCGCGGACACCTTCTGGTGT
This sequence comes from Kitasatospora sp. NPDC004669, assembly GCF_040609455.1. Lineage (NCBI taxonomy): Bacteria > Bacillati > Actinomycetota > Actinomycetes > Kitasatosporales > Streptomycetaceae > Kitasatospora > Kitasatospora sp. NPDC004669. The sequence goes on along the minus strand of NZ_JBEXKB010000042.1, from coordinate 63,571 downwards.
GGGCTGCTGCCGGGCGGCTGCGGCGAACGACTGACGACCAAGTGACGACCAAGCTCTACCGTGGCCCCCACGACCTCCCCTTCCCCCCGCCCGTGACCCGCGTCCAAGCGCTGCTACCCGGGGGAATCAGGCGGTTGCGGTGGGTGTTCAATGGTCCGGTCACCGCACGCTGAGCCGGAAGGGCACCACCGTGGGACGCAAGAAGCCGGGCAAGCCGCGCCGGGAGCGGGCCGCCGCCGAGTACACCCTGCAGCAGCTCCAGCCGCCCGGCTACGACCAGTGGATGGCCCCCGCCGACATCGACCCGGACCGGCTCGCCGGCGATCCCCGCGTCAGCCCGGAAACGGTCGACATGATGCGCCGGGCGATCCGGCTGCGCCCCCGGTACGGCCTCAGGATCCCCGCCCAGGCACTGGCCCTCGACCTCGCCATCGACCACGGCGTGCTTCCCCTGCGTCACCCCGACGGGTCGTTGTCCCCGCTCTCCGTTGACGTCCTCGCCGGCCTCCTCGCAGAACCCCACGCCGACCACGACCTGCGCGACACCCTCCACGAACTCCACGCCGACGGAGCGATCCTGCTGGAATCCAACGACGAGGACGAAGTGGTGCTGCGCCTGGTGGTCGGCAAGCCGTCCCGGCCCGGCGAGCCGTGGCTGTTCGACGGGGACATGGAGAGCGAGCTCGTTCCTCAGACGTGTATCCCGGTCGACCCGCTGAGCATGGACTCCCAGGAGTTCGCCGCGCTCGCGTACCTGCGCGCCCGCCTGTCCAGCGGAACGGTCGGCACGGCGGAGGAGTACGCCACCTTCAACGGCGTCGGCAGCGTGGCGCGCGCCCAGGAGCTGTTCGACGCCGTTGCGCACCTGGTCGATGTCCGCGGCTGCCCCGCCTGCCCCTCCGCTCACCTGTGCACCCGCACGGACTGAACACCGGACTCATAAGCCCCGACCAGGACCTGCGGCTTCACCGACAGCCATCGTGGCAGGGCGTCGGTATGGCATGTTCGTGGCCGAAAGATCGCAGGCCGCAGGCCTGTTCGCCGCCGACGCGCGGGTCCAGCATTCCCGGCACGGCAGCCCCACCGTCCCCAAGGCGGGGCTGTCGAGCAGAGCGGCCGCGCCCACCCGCGGACGTACAGGTCCAGCGCGGCATGGCCTCCACCCGCCCCCCAACTCGCCCACCGCGCTGACGGCTTGGCGGACCGCCGCAACCGTGCCCGGGTAGGACCCGACACACGAGATGTCAACCTCCCGTGCTGTACTACGTGTTCATGTTCCGTGCACACGAAGCATCGCCTCCGGAGGCTCCTCTCGATGAGTGTCACCTGCCTAACGTGCGAAGCCTCTTTGATCCGCCGCCTGGAGGCCGCTACGGAGCGCAACCGGCAGCTGGAAGCGGAGAACCGCGAGCTCGGACAAGCACTCGCTCTCGCGCTCGGTGAGCAACGCACTGCCGACGTCCGAGGCCTCCGCGTCACAGCGAAGCCTCCAGCTCCAAGGGCGATCGGCCCGTGCTGAGAAGCTGATGCGCAGCATCGCGACCGCACCCGTTCCCGCAGCCACGCGGGAGATCGGCGAGGATATGCGGTCGACGAAGGGAAGTTGTCGCGGCACCATGCGGGGCAAGATCCGATGATGAGGAGCATGGTGATCAGCCAGGGAGTGAATATCGCAACGCGATGCGAGGCCTGCGGCGGTGTGCTGATACTCAACACCGGCCAGTCCATCGACGATGGACGCCTGTGCTGGGGAACCGAGGGAGGCTGCCAGGCCTGCCCCGTCGGCTGGTGCGACCGGGACAGCGGCGATGCGACTCCGGAGGAGATCCGCCAGGCACTCTTGGCGGCATACGGACCCGCCCGGCTCCGGCTGACAGAGCCCGAGGCGAGCGCAGTGCCCGTCCTTCGCGCTCTTCGAGAGGTGCACGGCCTGTCGCTGGCACAAGCACGGGCTATGGCGGAGGAGTTGAAGACGGTCGGCCTCGTGGGCACGTTCGTCGAGATGGAACTCGTCGCCACACGGCTTCGACACCATTCCGTCGGAGTGACAGTCGAGACATCGTCCAGCTGACCCTCGGGAGCGAGCGACACGCCGGGTGACACACTTTCCGCAGCCGGAAAGGTCTCCGAGCCGCCGCGTCGAGGACACAGTCCACATCGCGTCGTCCCAGGTCAGGCCCATCTTCATCGCGATGGCTCAAGATGAGGGCCGTTGATTTTCTTCGCCGCGCGGTAGCCGCGGCTGCCCCGTCCGACCGACGGACAGCAGCGGCGGCGCGTCACGAACCCTCCTTCCCCGGGTGGTGGTCCGGGTCCGGCCGCCGGTGGCGGGCGGACCCGGGGTCGGTCAGGCGTCGATGTAGTCGGCGATCACGTCGAGCGTGGACTCCACCGAGCTGAGCTGGGTGTTCAGGTGCCTGATCCAGCGGCCTTTGGGCTGCAGGCCGGCGTGCGGGGCGACGACGCCGGTGATGAACCGTCGGGGCCCCGGCCGACCGCCCGGATCCAGGAACCGGTGCCCGGCGCCCCGCCACGACGTGGGCAGAGTCCTCACCACCGGCGAGGCATACGCCCGCCCTGCCCATCACAAGAAGGGCACCAAACCGTGACGAACCATCACAAATGATTAAACGCCGAGCTCGACCTTGCCCTCGACACCTGGCAGGAGAGCGTCCGGATCGGTCGCGAGAACGCCGCGATCGCACTCATGGCGACGGCACCCACGTTGCGGGTGCGGGTCGGATGGCAGGGGCCGGAGTCCGCCACCTCCTCGGTCGCCGTGGCCGGGCCGCTGGACCGGGGGACAGGTGGTCGCGCTGAGCCTCGCGCCCCGTCTGAGCCCCTGGGAGTCCCCTGGGGGGCTCAGCGCTTCCCCCGCTGATCAGCCGTCTGCGGCGGCGCCCCGGCCGGCCGCCGCCAGGATGTCCGCCCCGGCGGGGTCGGCGGCCAGTGCCTGCTCGAAGCCGTCCTTCGGCAGCACCGTGTTCCCGGCGACGATTACCCCGGCGGGCGGGTCGTCATAGCCCTTCGGCCGGTCGTCCCAGAAGTTGCCGAGGAACGCCACGTTCTCCAGCGGCGGTGTCACCCTGAGCACGACCGGCGTGTCCCCCTGGTAGACGACATTGCCCAGCACGGTGACCCAGGCGGCGCCGTAGTCGGTGTACAGACCGAAGTTGTACGAGGTGACGGTGTCACGGATCACATTGCCGCGTACCAGGGTGCCGCCGGCGTACGAGGAGCCCTGGCGCCCGTTGAGGTAGATGCCGCCGCCATCGGCGAGCACCGTCATGGTGTGGTGGATCAGGTTCCCGACGATCTGCACCCGGGCCGCCCGGTCACCGCCGACCAGGATGATGCCGCAGTAGGGCACGTCGTGGATCTCGTTGTGCGCCACGGTCGTGTCGCGGGCGTCCACCACCCACACGGCGGGCGAGCCGTGGTACTCGCGGCCGATCCGGCGGATCAGGTTCCGCTCCACCCGGGTGCCGGTGCCGGCGGCGACGGCCACACCGCTGCCGGAGACGTCCTCGATGACGTTGTCGAGGACCGCGTTGTCGTGCCCCGGCCCCGAGAGGCCGACCGCTCCGGCACCGAGTCGGGTGAACCTGTTGTCCGCCAGGGTGATCCGCACCCCGCCCGTGAATTCGACGTTGGCCGGCAGCGTCGCCGGGCGCTCGGGCACCGCCAGCCGGGCGTTGCCCTCGGCGAGCCCGACCTCCTGCAGCGGGCCGCCGTCGTAGTAGCTGTTGCCGTGGAAGTGCAGGAACCCTCCGGGTCCGCTCGGCCCGGTCCAGCCCGCGTCCGCGAAGGTGAGTCCGCGCAGGGTCACGTCGTGCAGCGGCCGCTCCTCGGTGCCCCGGCCGACGACCAGCCGCTCCAGCACCGGCACCACGATCTCCGCCCGCGCCGGGTCCTCCCCGGGCAGTGGCAGGTAGTAGAGGATGTGGCGGCCGGGCACCGACCGGTCGAGAGCGAAGCTGCCCGGCTCGGTGAGGAAGCTCATGCTGTTCTCGGCCGAACTCGGCGCGCCGACGGTCGCCCACACCCCCGAGGAGCCCTCCCCGGGCGGGAGTTCACCGGTCCACTCCGCCCGGTAGAGCTTTTTGGCCCACCCGAACCCGGGCTGGGCCATGGTGATGGTGCTGGAGTCCGCGTCACCGGTGATCTCCGCCACCCGGCAGCGGGCCTCGGACCACGGATAGACGCCGGTGAAGGCGAACTCGATGCTTCCCGGATCCCGCCAGCTCTGCGGAATCGCACTGTCCGTGACGAAACCGGTCTCGGTTATCGTCACGGCGCCGGGAATACCGGGACTGACCGAGGCCCTCGGGGCCGGACGGCCGTCGACCTGGAGCTGCCTGGTCTCCAGCTCACCGACCTCGGCCCGCCAGGCGCCCGCCTGGTCGGGCCGCCAGCCGGTGATCCGGCGGCCGCCGCTGATGACAGCCTCCTCCCGCTCCTCCGTCCCATGGCCGTGTGCCTGGTAGACGACCCGGTAGCCGTTCTCCCCCGAGTCCCCCTCCTCGGCACTCAGCACGAACGGCTCGGTCAGCACATGGGCCCCGGCCCGCAGGGAGACCATGAGGTCCGACTCCATGGCCGCGGTACGGGCCCGGACGGCCCGCTGCGCGGCGGGCAGTGTGGCGAACGGCCGATCGAACGTGCCGGGCCAGGAATCCCGGCCCCAGGGCGCGACGTAGAACTGGTTCTCAACCATGGGACAACCTTCCCCAGAGGTGGTGTTTATGGCGTACACGGCGTGTACACCATAAACATCCGGCTAAGGTGGGTGTCAAGGACGAGGAGGGATGAGCGTGACTGGCCAGAATCCGGCCCCTGAGAATCCGGTCGCCGCGAACACCGCGAACGCCGCGGCCGATCCGGACCGCACCGTCGAGCTGCTCTGGAGTGCCGGCGGGAGCCGGGACCGGGCGGGGCTCAGCCTGGACCGGATCGTGCGGGCCGCCGTGGAGATCGCCGACGCCGAGGGGCTCGCGGCGCTGTCCATGCGCAGTGTGGCCGAGCGGCTGGGCTACACCACGATGTCGCTGTATCGATATGTCCCCGGCAAGGCGGAGCTGGTCGAGCTCATGCGGGACGCGGTTGTCGGCGAGTCGGCCGCCCGGCAGGGCGAGGACGACGGCGACTGGCGGGCTGCCCTGGAGTCCTGGGCCCGGGCGCACTGGGCGATCCACCTGCGACACCCCTGGCTCGTCCACACCTCGGGCAGCCGGCGGCTGCCGGGGCCGAACATCATGGCCGACTACGAGCACGGCCTGCGGATCGCCGAACTCACGGGACTGCGCGCCTCCGAGGTGATCTCGGTGGTCGCGTTGGTCGCGGGCTTCGTGCAGACCTCCGCCAGGCAGTTGCACGACTTCCTCCGCGAGGAGCGGGATTCCGGTGTCTCGCACGAGCAGTGGTGGCGCGGCCAGGACGGCCTGATCGAGCACCTGGCGGCCTATCCCACCCTCGGCAGGCTCTGGCAGGCCGGCGGCTTCGACCGGCCCGAGGATCCGTTCGACTTCGGGCTCGCCCGTACCCTCGACGGCGTCGAGCTGCTCGTCCGGAGCCGCCGTAGCGAAAAGAGTGACGAAAAGGGTGCTCCGACACCGGACCACCCGTCCGTCGGTCACTGCACGGTCTGCGGCACCCCGCTCGGAGGGACCCCCCGGGGCCGCCCGCGCGACTACTGCTCCCGGGCCTGCCGCCAGCGCGCCTACCGCCGCCGCCAGGCCAATCGTTAGCTCACAAGCCGGGCCAAGGGGCGTCGCTCCGGGATGCGCTGTGTTGTGCCCGCGGCAGGCGCGCCTGCCGGACTCCCGGCCGGAACGCACACCCACGCCCCGGTACTGGACAAGGGTCCCGGACTCGCGCGGCACTTTGAGCTTGTTGATCCTGACCGCCTTGCTGCGGCGCGGGCGCGGGCGTGGGCGTGCCGCGGGAGGAAGCGTGTCATGACGCAGGACCGCAAGCGCAAACAGGCCATCCGCTCACTCCGGCAGTCGACCGGCCGCCGTTACACCCCCCCTCGCCAGGGAGGAAGCTTCCGGGCAACCACGCGCCGGCCGGGCCTTCTCACCGGGCTCGCTCCTGTCGGAGTGCACCTCCGCCCCGGTGACCGTCCCGGCCTGGTTCCAGGACGGGTGGGAGTGGGAGCCACCGAAGGCGTTCTCCTCCGGGCTGCTCGGCGTCGACGTTCCCCACGGCACGGTGCTGGAATTCGCGGGCCTGCTGGCCATGTCCGGCCTCGCGACCGAGGTCCGGACGGAGAGCGCCGACCCCGAGCACCAGGTGCTCGTGGCCGCCGAGGGACGGCGCTTCGAGCCGTGCCTCGCTCAGGGACGCCCGCATCGTCGGCCTCGCCCGTCTGACGGACGGCCGGGTTCAAGCTCAGGAGTGCAGGTGGTGCACCGTGGCGGGCTCGGCGGTGAGCGCGTTGCGGGAGCGCAGTCGCAGGGTGACGGTGCGGGTGATCACTGCGGCTACGGCCATCAGCACCAGGCCGTTGGTGGCGATCGCGCTGACCTGGGTGGGCAGTGCGCCGTGCTGGACGAACCAGCGGCCCATGCTCTGGGTGAACCAGTGGGAGGCGCCGTAGGAAAACAGCGTCCGTGCGGCGGAGACGGTGATCCAGATGGCGGCGTAGTCCCAGCCGCCGGTGGTGGACACGGTGCCGTCGGACGCCTGTCGCGTGATCTTCAGGCGGCTTGCGGCGGCCAGGCCGAGCAGGATGCCCGCCGCCGCGCCGAGGACCTCGACGGTCAGGCCGATGCCGTTGGTGAACACGGTGTGCATGAACAGCGGCACGATGGCGGCGGCGGTGATCAGCGGCCGGGTCAACCGGCCGCGGGTGACCCGCTTCAGGCCGAGGTCGGCCATCAGGGTGGTGACCAGGACGGCTACGTTCACCAGCAGGGCCTGTTCGAAACCGGTCATGAGAGGCTCCTCGTGGGACGGGGGGAAGTGGCGGGGTTCGATCTACCGGCGAACCGGTGAACGTCGACCAGTCTGTGTCCGCCAGGCCGTTCGGGGCCTCGGCCGGCAGGTGGAGCAGGGTTGAGCCCGCGACCTCCACCCTTGTCCACCCGTCGGTGGAGCCGAGCCGGGCGCCGGCTCCCTTAGCGTGATCGCATGCCGTCCGACTCCCGGCCCGATCCGCCCGCGCGCGACCTGCCAGCCACCACGGGTAACGCATCCCCGCGCCTGTCCAAGGCGCGCGCTGAGGTGTGGACGATGGTGCTGCTGCGGCCCGTCGCGCTCGCCGCCGTCCTGGCCGTGCTCGTGCCGGGGCGGCAGTTCCGGTGGAGTGCGGCTCACCTCGCCACCTTCGTGCTGCTCGCCGTGGTCTGGCTGATGTGGTCCGTGGTGGCCGCAAGGGCGGCGTTCGCCCTCGACCTGGTGCCGCGGCGCACCGCGGCCGCGCTGCTGACGGTGGTCGTGGTGTCCGGCAGTGTGCTGCTGACCGCGGCGCCCGGCGCCGAACCGCTCTCCGTGCTGGTCGTCGTGGCGTTGATTGCGGCTGGCGCCGATCTGCCCATGTTGATCAGCGCGGGAGTGCTGGCCTGCGGCGTGCTCGCCCTGGCAGCGGGTACGGCCCTCGGCCCGCACGGGGCCCACACCCAGGTCCTGGAAGTGTGGAGCGCGGTCCTGCTGTCCGGCTACCTGACCGGGGTGACCCGCCGCAGCATCCGCATCCAGCACCTTCAGGCCCGCCGTCTGCTCGCGGAAACCCAGGAGGCGCAGGAGGAGCGCCAGCGCGCGGCGGCACTGGCGGAGCGCGCCCGGCTCGCCCGGGAGATCCACGACGTGCTGGCCCACTCCCTCGGCGCGCTCGTCATCCAGCTCGAGGTGATCGAGACCCTGCTCGCCGCGGAACCGGCGGACGTGGCCCAGGCGACGGAACGCGCCGGCAGAGCCCGTCGGATCGCGAAGGACGGTCTCACCGAGACCCGCCGGGCCATCGCCGCGCTACGCGCCGACACCCCGCCCCTGCCCGAGGCCCTCGCCTCCCTGGCCGCCGGCCACCACACGGCCGCAGGCGGCGCCGCGGACTTCCGGCTGCACGGCAATCCGCGTCCCCTGGGGGCGGAGACCGGTCTGGCGCTCCTGCGCGTGGCCCAGGAGGCACTGGCGAACGCGGCCAAGCACGCCCCCGGCCGACCGGTGCGCATGACCCTGGAATACGCCGAGCACCGGGTCCGGGTCACCATCGTCTCGTATGGCCCCTCCGGGGCTCCGGACGCGGCCTCGGCGGCTCCGGACGCGGCCGAGCCGCCTACCGTGGAAGGCATGTCCGGCGGCTACGGCCTGGCCGGGATGCGCGAGCGCCTGCTCCTGGTCGGCGGGGAGCTGACCGCCGGTCCCTGCCCGGAGGGCTGGCGAGTGGCCGCGGAGGTGGAGGCATGACGGTACGGGTAGTGGTCGCGGACGACCAGGCAATCGTCCGCGAAGGACTGATGACCCTCCTCGCCATGGTGCCCGGGATCGACGTGGTCGGCGGCGCCGCCAACGGCGCGGAGGCCGTCGCCCGCACGGCCGAACTTCGCCCGGACGCCGTCCTCATGGACCTGGTGATGCCCGTCCTCGACGGCGTGGAGGCCACCCGCCGGATCACCGCGGAGCTGCCCGGCGTGGCCGTGGTGGTGCTGACAACGCTGGCCGACGAGGACAAGATCATCGACGCGCTGCAGGCGGGCGCCCTGGGGTATCTCACCAAGGACGCCGGCAGGACCGAGATCGCCCGCGCCATCCAGGCGGCGGTCTCCCGGCAGGTCACCCTCGACCCCGAAGTCCAGCGCCGGCTGCTCGCCGCAGCCGTACGCGGCCACCGGACACGGGGCCGCCGCGACCAGGACGACGAGACACGGCAGACACCGCCCTCAGCCCTCCAGCTCACACCCCGCGAGGAGGACGTGCTGCGGCTGCTTGCCACCGGACTGCCGAACGCCGCCATCGCCCGCCGCCTGTTCATCGGCCAGGCCACGGTCAAAACCCACGTCAACCACCTGTTCGCCAAACTCGGCGTCACCACCCGCGCCGAGGCGATCGCCTGGGCCCACAGCCACGGCTACGCCACCGGCAGCGCCGACTGATCGCGGCGACCACGGCAATCCACAACGGGCACCGCCCGTACGGGGTTGAGGAACGCTCAACCACCAGAAGGCCCGCCGGGCGAAGCCGACCCCGGGCCGGCTCGCGCAGCTCGCCGAGCACGGCGCGGAGTGGGCGTCCCCTACGTCCGTCGTCCCGGCCGAATCGCGCGACCTGCACCACCTGGCCACCGTCCTGGGCGTCAGCGAGCAGGCCGCCGTACAGCTCCCGCCCGTCACCGCAGAACTCAAGGGACGGCGGATCGCCGCGCTCAGCAGGGCCGACGAGGTGACGCAGCTGACCACCTGGGCTGCCCGGCGCGGGGCGGCGATCGGCGTGCGTCCCTCCAAGACGACCCGCCTGCTGACAGCCGACCCGGACCCAGAGGGGGCGGGTCTTCAAGGGGGCGGATGGCGGTGCTACTTTGAACGCGTTCAAGAATCTTGAACGCGTTCAAAGCATCCTTGGGGGTGGATGATGACCGGATCGTCGTCGTCGCGTTACGCCGAGCCTCGGCCATGGGGGCTCGCCGCGTGGGCCGGTGCCTCGTGGCTGATTTACGCGGTCGCGTACGTGACGGGTGAGGCAGGCGCCGACGGAGAAACCCTCGTCAGGTGGTGTCTGGCCGGCTTCAGCACCTTGATTCCCCTGGCGGTGCCGGGGCGTTGGGGTTTTCGTGTGGCCTGCCTTGTCGTCGGCTGGCTGCAGTTCGGCATCGAGATCCTGCTCTCTCTCGCGTTCCTGCTGATCCCGCTGCCGATCTTCGTGGCCGTTTTCCCGTCCGGCGTCGTCCTGCTGCTCGCAGGTCGGAGGAACGGCGGCCCGATCGGCAAAGTGATCGGTGTCCTGCTGAGTCTGGTCCCCCTCGTGCTCTTCCTGTTCGTCTGGGGAGGCAGGTAGCCGACCTCCCTCCGACTCGCCTGGATGAATGAGTCCAAGGGGTGCCGGTACGGTCAGTAGTCGGAGGCGATCAGTGATCGTCTGACGGGTCGGCCGGTCTGATCGTTGAGCGGACGATGACCTGATGCCGGGAACTGTGGCCGAGATCCGGCAGCACCGGCGTGTCGGCGGACAGGCTCCCAGGACGGGGCCGAAGAAGCAGGTCGAACCGTCATCCGACGGTTCCGCGGGGGCTTCCTGCCGACGCGGTCGGGTCACCCGGTGCGGTGCCGCGTCACCCTGTGTGGTGCTTGGGCGTGTTGGCGCGGATCAGGGTGTCGTCGGTCGGGGGATGGGCGAGGGGTTCGGCGGCCGGGCGGAAGCCGGCCAGCACGATGGCGAGGTGGCGGCGCCAGACGTCGGGGGCGCGGCCTTCGGTGTCGTCGATCAGGACGCGCAGCGCGAGGAGGCAGGCGTACACGTCGGTCGTGGTGAGTTCCTCGCGGACCTCGCCGGCGCGCTTGGCGCGGGTGAGGAGCGTGTCGAGCCGGGCGAGCAGCTCGATGCGGCGCTCGTCGGCCTCCGGTGGGATCGCCGCCCACAGGCGGGTGAGCCAGCCGTGATGGGCGGCCAGCACCTCGCCGGTGTCCCACAGCGCCTGTTCCAGTGCCCGGTCGGGCGGCTGCTGTTCGGCGGCGCGGCGGAAGCAGGCGAAGACCGAGTCGAGGATCTCGTCGCTGAGCGCGGCGAGCAGGGATTCCTTGGTGGGGAAACGGCGGTAGAGCGTGCCCATGCCGACACCGGCACGGCTGGCGATCTCCTCGACGCCCGCGTCGGGGCCGAGTTCGGCGAAGACCTCCCACGCGGCCCGCAGCAGTCGCTCCCGGTTCTGCGCCGCGTCGCGGCGCATGGCCTTGGGCGGGCTGGGTGCGGGCCGGTGGGGGGTGGTCATCCGAGGGTCGCGTCCTTGCGTTCGGTCACCGGCTCGCCATGGCGTGCCGGGGGCGTTCCCACGCTGTGGCCGCTCCGGTGCTGCCGGGCCGCCGGGATGGCGAGGGCCGCCGCGGCGGCGAGCACGGCGCTGCCGGTCAGGAACCAGAAGGTGCTGGTGTAGCCGGAGTCGTGGGGGAACGGGTGGGTGGCCGTGACCCCGGAGGATAGGATACTGGCCGCAACCGCGCTGCCGATGGCGCCCCCGATGGTGCGGATGTTGGCGTTCATGCCGCTGGCCGCGCCGGTCTGGGCCGGTGGGACGGCCTCGACGACGATGGCGGACATGGCGGAGAAGGCGAGGCCGAGGCCGACGCCGACCAGGGCCGAAGCTGTGTAGATCTCCCAGGCGCGGTCATGACCCGCGGCCAGCATCACGAACGGGGCGATGGTGACCAGGCTGCCGGCGATCAGCACGCGCTTGGAGCCGAAGCGAGCGGCCAGGGGACCTGCCAGCACGCCGAGGACGAACATGCCGGCCGTCATCGGCAGCATGTAGATCCCGGACCGGGTCACACTCGCGCTGAAGCCGTAGCCGGCGAGGTGCTCGGGCGTCTGCACCAGCTGCGGCAGGAAGGTCATCGTGGTGTACAGCCCGACGCCGAAGAGCAACGCGACCAGGTTGGCGGTCCACACCGCCGGGATGCGCATCATCCGCATGTCGATCAGCGGGGCGTCCGAGCGCAGCTCGACCACGATCCAGTAGGCGGCGAAGACCACGGCGGCGGCGAACAGGCCCATGATCCGCAGCGAGCCCCAGCCCCAGCTCTGCCCCTGGCTGACGGCCAGCAGTAGGGCGACCAGCCAGACGGAGAGCAGCAGCGCGGCACCCCAGCTGATCCGTCCCGGGGTGCGCACCGGGGACTCGGGGACGAACAGGTGGGTCGCGATGGCGGCGACGCAGATGAGGATCATCGGTGCCCAGAACAGCCAGTGGTAGTCCAGGTGGTCGACGATCGGCCCGGCCAGGATCAGCCCGAGTCCGCCGCCGACGGCGGTCAGCGCGGCCGTGACGCCGACGGCGCCGCGGACCTTCTCGGCGGGGAACTCGTCACGGATGATGCCGAACGCCAGCGGCACCACGGCGCCGCCCAGACCCTGGATGACCCGCGCGACGATCATCAGGCCGATGGAGTGGGAGGCGCCGGCCATCGCGGACCCGGCAGCGAGGGCGACGAGGGTGACGACCAGCATCCGCTCCTTGCCGGTCTTGTCGCCGATCCGACCCAGGATCGGCGTGGCCACGGAAGCGGACAGCAGGTAACCGGTCATCAGCCAGGTCACGGTGTCCTGGCTGGTGTGCAGGCGCTCCATCAGGGTCGGCAGGACCGGGACCACCAGCGACTGCAGCAGTGAGAACGCACCGACGCCGAGCAGCAGCACGGCGAAGGTCAGGTTGTAGTGCGGGCGATTGCTTGTTCGGGGCATGGGTGTGAGCTCCAGCGGAACACATAAGCGGAGATTCGATTCCGGATGCGAGGCTAGCAGAAGCGGAGATCGGATTCCGCATATCGGGTTCCGTGCAGCACCGCACCGAGACCAAGGCTGCCCTGTCACACCTGACGCAACGCAGCACCTCCGCACACAGGCCGCGCCGCGCGATACGGCACCACACGCCGTTGACACCCCCCGCCGGAGAGCACGGCCCGACAATCCGGTGCGCAGGCCACCGCGGATCTCCGCATACGGGCCGACCGCCTACCGTGAGCTGTTCCGTACCAAGGTCGGCGACAACGACCCGGCCCGCGCGGACGAGGAGAGCGCTGACCGGACGGTGCACTGGGAAGCTCCACCCGGCGAAGGACCGCCCCGGGGTGTGACCTGGCCGGGTCGGTGTGGCGGGTCAGTGAATCGCGGGACCGTACGTTGGACGGACGGCCCCCGGAATCACCCGTCGGACGCTGGGGTGGAGGTCTTTCCAGGTGTTCGTCCTCTGGCGATCTCGCGGAATCGCAGTGGTGCGTTTCCGTCGCGGTTGCGGAAGAACTTGGTGAAGTCGCTGGGGTCGTGGAAGCCCAGGCGACGGGATATCTCCGCAGAGGTGGCGTTGGTGTGTGCCAGCAGGCGTCGGGCCTCCAGGAGGATGCGGGCGTCGATGTACTGCTTGGCGGTGGAGCCCGTTGCGGCCTGCGTGGCTCGGGTCAGGGTGCGAACGCTGTAGCCGAGCGTGGCGGCGTAGTCGCTGGCGTGATGGGAGTGGGTGAAGTCCTGTTCGACGGCGGTGCGGAAGCTGCGGAAGACCTCGCCGGCCGCCCCGGGGGAGGCCGGCGAGGGCTGGGTGTGGGCCAGGCTCAGTACCAGGACGCTCAGGAGATGGCGCAGTGTTTCGATGTGGGCTTCGAGGGTGGGGGAGACCGGGTCGCGGTAGGCGTGGACCAGATGGCGCAGCGCGAGGTTGGCGTGGCGGGCATGGCGGCCCGTGGGGCGCATGACCGAGTTTTCCGATAGCGGTTCCGAGGGAATGAAGCCGGGCTGCCAGATGACGATGAGGCCTCGGGGCGTGGTGTGGTCCAGGGGCACGTACCGGTGAACCTGACCGGCCCGCACCCAGAGCCACGAACCGGCGTCCAGTGTGTGGTCGTGGAAGTCCACGGTGTGCCGCACCGGGCCGCGGCTGATGTGGATCAGCTGGTGGAAGGCGGGCCGGAGTGGCGCGGACAGGTCCAGTCCCCGCCGGGCTGCGCGCGCGGCCAGGTCTTCGAAGTCGAGGACGTCCATCCCTATGGGCGCGGTCAGCGCGGGCCGGTATGCCACGTCCGTAACGGAGAGCTGTCGCTTTTTTCCCATGACTCGTCTCCAGGCTACCGCTGGGTGTCGCCCGGCGGACCGTAGCGTCGAAAAGGACGGGGCGTGCAAGCGAGGAGTTGATCCAGATGCGGCGGATCGTGGGGATGGCCGGAGCGACGAGTGCCATGCCCGGGCTTCGGCCGCCGCAGCAGCTGGCCGATCTGCCCGAGGATGGACCCGTCTGATCCTCGGTCATGGGGCGCTGACCACAGTCGAGCTGGAGACCGGCCACCGCGCCCGCGACTTCGCTGAACTCGCCGACGTCGTCCACAACCCGGACGATCACGGGGCCACCATCGCGTCCGGCTCGTTCCGGACCGGGCCGTGCCGCCTACTCGCCGGAGCCGTGCCGCCTACTCGCCGGACCTGCCGCGGGGCCTGACCCCGCCGGTTCCGGAAGACCGCGGCCGACATCGACAACGCCCCGCTGGTCCCCGCACTGCCTCCCATGAAAGCCCGCTGACCGGCAGGCCGTCACAGCCCGCCGACCACGGGCGCGAATCCACCCTCTTTCCCTGACCTTCTGGAGCACTCGTGAGCTCGCACCGGTTCACCCATCGCAAGCTGACCATCCCGGCCGCCGCGACGGCGATCGCCGCAGCCGCAGGCCTTGCGGCCGTCGCCCTGCTGGGCCCGACGGCCCAGGCCGCCCCGGCCCTCACCCACCCCGGCGGGAAGGCCAAGCCGACCATCGTGCTGGTCCACGGCGCCTGGGGCGACGCCTCGGGCTGGAGCAAGGTCACCGAACGCCTTCAGCACGACGGCTACACCGTCATCGCCCCGGCCGACCCGCTGCGCGGCCTGGCCCAGGAGAGCACCTACCTCCACAGCCTGCTCAAGACCATCGAGGGGCCCGTCGTCCTGGTGGGCCACTCCTACGGCGGCGCCGTCATCTCCCAGGCGGCCGTCGGCGATCCGCAGGTCAAGGCCCTGGTCTACATCTCCGCTTTCGTACCGGACCAGGGCGAGACACTCGGCGCCCTGGCCGGCGAGTTCCCCGGCTCGCAGCTGCAGCCGGCCCTGCGACCGGTCCCGTTCGCCAACGCCGACGGCACCGGCGGAGCCGACCTGTACGTCAACCCGGCGGACTTCCGCGCCGTCCTGGCCGCCGACGTCCCGGCCGAGCAGACCGTGGTCATGGCCACCGGCCAGCGGCCCATCGACGCCGCCGTCTTCGGCCAGGCCCCGACAGCCGTGGCCTGGCACACCGTCCCGAGCTGGGCCCTGGTGGCGACCGAGGACAAGGCGCTGCCCCCCGCGCTGGAGCGGTTCGAAGCCCGGCGCGCACACTCCCACACGGTGGAGGTCGACAGCTCGCACTTCGCGATGGTCTCCCACCCCGAGCAGGTCACCGACCTGATAGAGGACGCCGCGCACGCGACAGCCGGGCGATAGGAGCCCGACGACGATCCGAGATCCCCACGGCATCCTTGGACGCCGGCCGGCAGCACTCAACGACAGCACGTCCACCCTCTTCGCCAGGAGCATTCACGATGAACATCGGTGACCTCGTCCCCGACTTCACTCTGCCCGACCAGACGGGCACTCCCCGATCCATGGGCGAGTTCCTCGCCCATGGCCCCGTGGTGCTGTTCTTCTACCCGGCGGCCATGAGCCCCGGCTGCACCAAGGAGGCCTGCCACTTCCGAGACCTCGCCGCGGAGTTCAAGGCCGTCGGCGCGCAGCGCCTGGGCATCAGCCCCGACGCCCCCGAGAAGCAGCACAGGTTCGCCCAGCAGCACTCCTTCGACTACCCGCTGCTGTCCGACCCCGACGGCAAGGTCGCCCGGACCTTCGAGGCGCACCGGGGCTGGGGTCCGCTCAACGCCAAGCGCAGGACCTTCGTCATCGGTACGGACTTCCGGCTGATCGAGTCGATCAAGAGCGAGCTGAACATGAACGTGCATGCCGACAAGGCCCTGGACGCCCTGCGTCGCGAACGAGCCTCTCGTTAGCCGGTGGCTTCGGACGGGAATACCGCTGAGCGGCATGAGACGTGGCGGATGCGGCTGCGCGACGACGACCACCAGGGGCGTCCGCGAGCTCACCCGCGACCTCGACCCCGCCACGCCACGCTGCGCCAGGTCATGAGCCGGCTGGAGCGCACCCGCACCGCGGCCCTCGCGCTGCGCGGCGAGCAGGTCCCGTCCGCTCGGCCCGGGGTACGCGGCAGCCGCCTCTGACCGTCCCCCAGGCCGCCGCGCCTCCCGGACAAGAAGCACCGGTCCACCACCACGGTTGCCGGTGCTTCTTGTCACCAGGCGAAGGACGGGTCACCGGGATCCCGGTCAGGAGAGCATCCGGGTGTAGGGCGGCCGCCAATGGACTCGCCGCCCCGGGGGCCGCTGCTGGTCCTGCCACCGGGATCCGCGCGGCCTCTGAACAATGGGCTAACGCCTGTCCAGCAGTCCGCGCTCGAGGGCCACGACCACCGCGTGCGTGCGGTCTCTGACGTCGAGCTTGGCGAAGACCCGCAGCAGATGGGTCTTCACCGTGGCCTCCGCGATGACCAGCCGCCGGCCGATCTCCACGTTGGACAGGCCGTCGGCGACCGCCCTCAGCACATCCACCTCCCGGGTGGTCAGTGCCACCGGAGCGGGTTGCCGCATGCGGGCGACCAGCCGCTCCGCGACCCTCGGGGCCAGGACGGTCTCGCCGCGGGACGCGGATCGGATGGCGTCGACCAGCTGGTCACGCGTGGTGTCCTTGAGCAGGTAGCCGATCGCGCCGGCCTCGACCGCGCGCTCGATCTCCGCGTCGGTGTCGTACGTGGTCAGGATCAGTACCCGGGTTCCCGGGTGGCGGGCGACGATCTCGGCGGTGGCACTCGCCCCGTCGAGGACCGGCATCCGCAGATCGACCAGTGCCACGTCCGGCTTCAGTCGCTCGACGAGTTCGACGGCCGCGCGGCCGTCGCCGCCCTCGCCGACGATGTCGATGGTGGGCTCGGAGGCCAGCAGGGCGATGACCCCGGCGCGCATGACCGTGTGGTCGTCGACCACGATGATGCGGAGCCCGTCCGTCTCTGTCTGAGCTGTCATGTCGTCACACCCGACTGTTCGTGGGAATCACGGCGAGGACCCGGGTGCCGTCGCCGAGGGAACTGGTGACGGTGAGTTCACCGCCGAGTTCGGCCAGGCGATTGCGCATGCCGTTGAGCCCGAAGCCGTGGGAGTCCTCGACCGTGAAACCCCTGCCGTCGTCGGTTATCTCCAGTTCGACGCCATCCGGAGACGGCGCCAGGACGATCTCCACGGTGGAGGCGGCCGCGTGCTTGCGGACGTTGGCCAAGGACTCCTGGGTGCAGCGCAGGAGCGCGATCCGGGTCGGCTGGTCGCATTCGACGTCCGGCAGATCTGCGGTGACGGTGAGGCCGGTGTCCTCGGCGAACCGGTCCAGGGTCCGGCGCAGGGTCCCCGCGACCGAGCCGAGGGCGGGACCGCTCTGCGGGGCGGAGCCGACGAGTACCCGCGCCTCGGCGAGGTTCTCGCGTGCGGTGTTCTCGATCGAGAGCAACTGCCGGGCGCTCCTGCCGGGGTCGGTGTCGAGGCCGGAGCGGGCCGCTTCCGCCAGCACGATGATGGATGCGAAGCCCTGCGCAAGGGTGTCGTGGATCTCCCGCGCGAGCCGCTCGCGCTCCTCCGTGGCGCCCTGGAGTCTGTGCGCCTCGGCCAGGCGGGACTGGGCGTCCTCCAACTCGGAGCCCAGGCGGCGGGTGCGCTCGTCGCTCTGCTCGACGATCCGGACCACCCCCAGTCCGAGCAGCACGCCCGCGACATAGCCGATGAGGGTGAAGACGATGTTGCCGGTGGAGAAGTCCTCCACGTGCCAGCTCTGATGGCGGACGATGCCGACCATGGTGGCCGCGGCGGCAGCGCCGCTGAGGACGATCGAGTACCGCGGGCTCCTGGCGAAGAGCCAGAAGTGGGGGAGCGACACGATGAACAGCGCCGCGCCGTCGCCGCGCAGGAGGGACAGCGCGCCGAAACCGAGGACGAGCACGCCCGGAAAGGTGTGGGGGTGCAGCACGGGATTGCGGGGAAAGGCCACGACGGTTGCGTAGCAGAGGGCGATCACGGCAAGCAGCGCCAACGACCCGTACCTCGTCGTTCCGGTGTGGTGCAGCGCGGAGACCACCGGGGGACACAAGCCGAGGAGCACCCAGGAGACTGCGTACCACCGGCGCAGGGTTCGGGTGCGGAACCGGTCGTCGGGCTGCGGCCGTTGAATCATGATCGTCAGCCTACGTTCTGCGGCATGCCGGCGGCAGGGGCAGCGGTCTGCGCCCGTCGCGCGGGGCGCAGCGGCCACCATGCCCGCTCGCCGAGGAGCAGCAGCAGCGACGGCAGGACCAGGAGCCGGATGACCACGGCGTCCAGCAGTACGGCCACCGCCAGGCAGAAGCCCATCTGCTTCATCTCGGTGAGGTGCAGGGCGACGAAGGCACCGAACACGGTCACCATCACGATCGCCGCGCTGGTCACCACCTTGGCCGACCGGCTGATGCCGTCCACCACCGCCTCGTGAGCCGACATCCCGTTCTGCCTGGCCTCCTGTATCCGGCTGACCACGAACACCTGGTAGTCCATCGACAGGCCGAAGAGGATCACGAAGAGGAACAGCGGTACCCGGGACGCGATGGCACCGAGGGAGTGGAAGGCCAGCAGGTGCTCTGCCCACGTTCCCTGGAAGAACACGACCAGCAGGCCGAGCGAGGCCCCGGCGGACAGCAGGTTGAGCACGACGCCGATCAGGCCGATGGCCACCGAGCGGAACGCCCACACGGTCATCACGAGGGTCATCAGCAGGAGGAACCCGATGACCAGCGGCAGCTTGCCGTTCTCGTGATCCACGTAGTCGCGGCCTCGGGCCACGTCACCGGTCACCCCCGTCTCCACGCCGGACAGCCTGCCGACCGTGGCGGGCAGATAGTCCTGACGGATGTGGTCGAGTGATTTGATCGCCTCGGCGGAGGGTGCGGGGAACGGGACGGCCAGTTCCAGCACGCTGACCCGGCCGTCGGCCGACGTACGCACCCTCGGCTCGGCGTCCCCGGCGAACAGCGGATCGGCCTGCGCCCGCCGGCCGAGGTCCGCCAGCGCGTGCTGCACCTGGGCCGCTTGGTCCGGAGTGGAGCGGGCGACAACCACGTGCTTGACCAGGAGCTCCGGGAAGGCCGCGTTGAGTCGGTCGTAGACCTGCATGGCCGGGATGCCGCGGGAGAAGGTGTCCTTGCCCGGGTCGACGAGCTTCAGGCCGAGCGTGGGCGCCGCCAGGGCGAGCATGACCAGCACCGATACGCACAGCGTGAGGGCGGGACGCTTCTGCGCGGGCCTCAGCAGGGCCCCGAACACCCGGCCCGTCCCGGCCTCCGCGCGCTTCGTACGGACCGGCATGCCGTGGCTCGCCCGGCGGGCGGCCTTGCCGGCCGCACGGCGCTCGGTCCGCCGGCCGATCTTCACCAGGAGTGCGGGGAGTACGGTCAGCGAGCTGGCCATGGCGACCGCCACGACCAGGATCGTGCCCGTCGCCAGCGAGGAGAAGATGACGTCCGTGGCCAGGTACAGGGTCGCGGTGGAGGCGATCACGGCGAGACCGGAGACCACGATGGCCCGGCCCGCGGTCGCCGCCGCCAGCTCCACCAGGGTCTCGGAGCTGAGCCGCCCCCCGGCGCGGGACCGTTCCTCGCGTTCGCGCTTGAGGTGGAAGAGCGTGTAGTCGACGCCTACCGCCAAGCCGATGAGCAGGATCATGTTGGTCCCGACACCGGGGTCGGGCAGGACATGGGACGCGATCATGGACAGCCCCAGGGCGGCGGCGATCGAGGAGAGCGCAAGCAGCAGCGGCACACCGGCCATGACCACCGACCCGAAGACGATCAGCAGGGTGACGAGCGTGACCGGCAGGGTGATGCGCTCGGAGAGCGTGAGGTCCTTCCCACGCTGGTCGTTGACGCCCTTGCTGATGGAAGGGGAGCCGGTCTCCTCCACGACCAGGTCCGGGTGGGCGCCCTGCACCTGGGCCGTCCGGGCGAGGACCGGGACGACGTTCTTCTTCCCGTCCAGCTCGGGGCCCTTCAGGACCACCGGGACCCTGAGGACCTTGCCGTCCTTGGAGCGGACCGGAGCCGCCACGCCGTCCACCTCGGGCAGCTTCCGCAGCCGCTCGGTGAGGTCCTGCGCCGCCGCTGCGGCGGCGGCCAGGTCCAGCGGCCCGGACCTGGCGTGGATGATGATCTGCTCGGTCGGCCGCTGCTGCATGCCGCCCGCGCTCGCGATCGCCTCGGCCCGCCCCGCCTCACCGACCCGGTAGTCCTCGGTAGTTGCTTCATGGGAGCCGACCGCGACGCCGACGCCGAGGCACAGGATGACAAACGCGAACCAGCCGGCGATCGCGCGCCATGCGTGCCGGGCGCTCCAACGGGCTATCCGCACAGGGAGTTGACTCATACCCGAGATCCTGGTCGGCCGGAGGCCGCGCCCGACACGCCCGGCCGGTTGAACCTCGGGTCCACCGGTCGGTGGACGCCGGGGGGGGGGTGGGGCTGCCGATGCCGACGCCCGCCGACCAGTCATCGTGTCCCCGGTCCGGATCCGACACGTGGTCGACGGGTGGCGGTCCGGCCTCAGCCGCCGTAGCGCCGCTGCCTGGCGGCGAAGCTGCGTACGGCGCGCAGGAAGTCGATCTCGCGGAACGCGGGCCAGTAGGCCTCGCAGAAGTAGAGCTCTGAGTAGGCGCTCTGCCAGAGCAGGAAGTTCGACAGACGCTGTTCGCCGCTGGTGCGGATGACCAGGTCAGGGTCGGGCTGGCCGGCGGTGTAGAGATGCGGCGCTATGTCGTCGACGGTCAGGGTGTCGGCGACATCGGTCAGTGACTCACCGGCTTCGGCCCGCGTGTACATCAACTCGCGTAGGGCGTCGACGACCTCCTGTCGGCCTCCGTAACCAACGGCGAGGGTGACATGGGCTCCGGTCGCGCAGGTGCGGGTCGCCTCGACCGCCTCCTTGAGCGCGCGAGCGGTGCTGTCGGGCAGGGCGTCGAGCAGGCCGGCGAGGTGAACCTGCCATCGGGCGTCCGGCCTGGTGAGGCGGTCGGCCACCACCTGCTCGATCAACTGCATCAGGAAGGCAACCTCGGTGTCCTCGCGGCGCTGGAGGTTCTCGGTCGAGCAAAGGAATACGGTGATGTGCCGGATTCCGAGGGCTTCGCACCAGGAAAGGACCTCCTCGACGTGCTCGGCGCCCACCTTGTGCCCGAGGCTGGGGTTGGCCAGGCCCATCTGCCGGGCCCAGCGGCGATTGCCGTCCATGATCAACCCGACGTGCCTGGGCAGGGGGCCCGCCGTGACCCGGCGGCGCAGGCGGCGAGTGTAGAGGGTGCGGAGCAGGTCGGGCATGAGCACCGTCCAAATGGTTGAGGGCACCCGGTAGCGCGGGCGGGACCGAGTGCGCGGTCTTCGCGGGGGCGGTCGGGCCCGTCGGGGTCGGAGACGGTCAGCCCGGGGCCGTGGCTGGGCGACCGACCCGACGACCGGCCGACCAGCGAGGGGTTACAGCTGTCGGCGCTGAACGGGGGTGCGGGGGCTTCAGTCGACTGAGGGCAGTTCGCGCAGGTCGCGCAGGGTGCCCGCGCACACGGCGGTCAACAGCAGCAGGCCCACGCCCACGGCGGCGCCGAGCGGATGGAAGCCGCCATCGGCTACCGCGGCTCCGAGGATGGTCGCGCCTCCGGTCGCGCTGGCGGCCGCCAGCGTCCAGACGCCGGCGCGCAGCCGTCCGGCGTGCGGCGGCACGACCGCGTCCGCACCGACGCCGGTGAAGATCCGGGGGATCTGGATCGCGCCCAGTCCCAGGGCGATCCACCAGCCGGCGAGCAGGGCGGCCCGCAGGGTGGGCGGCGAGGCCGTCGGGTCGATGCCGCCGTGCACGACCACCACCACGCTCGTGCCGAGCAGCGTCGGCACGGTGAGGCGCCGAACGCCCCACCGCAGCAGCGTGATCGTGGCACTCAAGGTCGGCCGGGGCCGGGGTGCGACCAGCGCGATCCCGATCAGCAACAGGGTGGTGCAGCCGTGCATGATCCCGCTGGCGACACTGGACGACAGTGGGTCGCCCTGTTCAGCCGTGATGTGGCTGAGGAACCAGGCGGCGAGCGCGACCGTGATGCCCATGGTCGCAACCCGCCGCTGCCGCTGGGCCGGGGCGTCGGCGGGCCAGAGCGCGGGGTGCAGCCACATATCGACGATGCCCACGATCAGGTTGGGCCACGACTTCCAGCCCGCGCCCCGGGCTTCGTCCTCCACCATGGCGCCCCAGCGCACGCGGAAGGCGTCCGGGTAGAGCCTGACCAGGCTTCGGGTGACAACGCTCACGCCGGGTTCACCCTCAGGCGCCGCAGCCCGGCGTTCGCCACCCGGGCCATGGTGCGCAGTTCGCGCTCCAGCACCTCCCGGCCCTGGGGGGTCAACTGTACGGGGCGCTGGCGCCCTTGCCCGTCGAGCGGTTCGATCAGCTGCTTGGACTCCAGCCGGGTCAGTGCTCCGTACAGGCTGCCGGGGCCGAGGCGATCCCCGGTCAGTTCCTCGATCGCCGCGTTGATCGCGTATCCGTGCAGCGGTCCGTCGGCCAGCGCGCAGAGCACCAGCGTTTGGGCATCGTTGGCTTGCATGCCGTTCCCTTCGTTCTGGCACCGCACCATACTACGCGGCATGAACTACGCGCCACGTAATACGCGGTGTGTACTATCGCCGCCATGTGCGAGCGACAGGGCGGCGTTTGAGTGACCTGTTGTGCTCTGTCACGCGCAGAACCTGCCCGGGTAGTGTCGGTGGCCAGCGGCAAGTGCCTGAATGTCCCCGGCAATTCGCCCGACAACGAGGTCCGGCTGGACCAGTACACCTGCAACGGCACTCCCGCCCGGCAGAGGAAGTTCGCCAAGCTCAGTTGACCCGTCCCTCCCCGGAACCCACCCACCTGTGGGCTCCTGGGCCCTCCCGAGGAGTCCGAATATCACTCCGGCCGATGCTGGGCCTGGGCGCCGCGCTCGCCCTCATCGCCCCCGCGGGCTCCGCTGCGGCGGAGCCCGCTCCCCAGCCCGCGTTCAAGGTGCTTGTCTTCTCCAAGACCGGCGGATACCGGCACGACTCGATCCCCATCGCCGTCCAGGGCATCGAGGACCTGGGCACCGCGAACGGGTTCACGGTCGACGCCACCGAGGACGACACCGTTTTCACACCTGCCAACCTCGCCGACTACCAAGCCGTCGTCTTCGCCCTGACCACCGGTGACGTCCTCAACGACACCGAAAAGGCCGCCTTCGGGGGCTACATCCGTGCCGGCGGCGGCTACGCGGGCATCCACTCCGGCACTGAGGGGCGGCCTCCAGGTCGGCGTTCCAGGTCGGCGTTCCAGGTCGGCGTTCCGGCTCGGGAGGGTGGCGAGGTAGGCGTGGCGTTCGGTACGCGCCGTGGCGAGAGCTCAGGTGGGGTTCATGCTGAAGAAGTCGAAGAAGACGGCCTGTGGGAGCGCGCCGAGTGTGTCATGGTCAAGGGATGAGTACGAGCAGCGAGGCGCACCATCCCGACGTGCTGGTCATCGGGGCGGGGGTGACCGGGCTGACCACGGCAGTGGTGCTGGCGGAGGCCGGCCTGGACGTCCGGGTGGACGCCGCTCGCCCGCCCGCCGCTACGACATCCGCGGCGGCGGGCGCGACCTGGGATCCGTTCCTGATCAACCCCTGGGCACGCGTCGAGCGCTGGGCGGAGGCGAGCCTGGCGGTGTTTCGGCACCTCGCCTCCGAGGCCCCCGAATCGGGGGTGCGGCTGGTCAGGGGTACACACCAGTCCTCGACTCCTGCCGCGGCGCCGGACTGGGCGCTCGCACTGGGAGCCCGCCCCTGCACGGGCACGGAGCTCCGCGCCGGCTACGTCGCCGGCTGGCGTTTCGAGGCGCCTGTCATCGACATGCCGCGTTACCTCGACTGGCTCGCGCAGCGCCTCGCGCGCGGCGGCGGGCGCATCCGCTCGCACGTTTACCGGTCCCTCGACGAGGCGCGAGGTCAGGCGCCCGTCGTCGTCAACTGCTCCGGCAGCGGCGCGGCCGAGCTGGTGCCGGACCCCGCAGTGATACCGGTGCGGGGCCAGGTCGTGGTGGTCCGCCGCTGCGGACTCGACGAGTTCTTCTGCGACGAGTCGCTCCACGGCGCCGAGCTCCTCTACGCCTTCCCGCACGGGGACACCGCGGTCCTCGGCGGCACCGCCGAACCCGGCGCCAAGGCCCTCACCGCTTCCCCCGCCACCGCCGCGGCGATCCTGCGCCGCTGCACCGCAGTCCTGCCCGAGCTGCGCGGCACGGAGGTCCTCGGCAGCCGCGTCGGTCTGCGCCCCACCCGCTCCCAGGTCCGCTTGGAGGCCGAGCCGGGGCCGCACGGCGTGCTGATCCACAACTATGGCCATGGCGGCGCCGGCGTGACGACCTCCTGGGGCTGCGCGTTCGAAGTGCAGCGGTTGGCGAGCGGGGATGGCGCATTCTGCGGCTGAGTGCCTCGGCGATCCGGTGCTGGCGCGGGCGTTCGGTGACCGATGTCGGGACCAGCGCTCACTTGCGGATCTGGAGCGTTCGCCGGAACTCGGAGATCCCCGACTCCGGGCCGCGCCGCAAGAGTGAGACGCCCGTGCGTCCTGCCAACGCGAGTACCAGCGCCGCAGTCCACGGCCAGCTCGGCGCACCGCAGGCCGCGAGCAGGGCCGAGCCGAGCGGGGCCAGACTGGTCGCCAGGGCGAGCGCACGCGTGAACGCGGACCGGCGGAAGCGGCTGGCGATGGAGAACTCGGAGCGCTCGTAGACGAGCAGTCCGAGAGTGAGCGCCGCGCCCAGCGCCACCGCCGTCCAGGCCGCGCCCGCGAGCTGCGCGTAGGTGATGGGGAGTGAGACCAGGAACGGCAGCACGCCACCGTACTCGGACACGACATTGCCCCACTTCATGATCCTGCCGAAGGCGTTGGCCCTGATCCGCGCCAGCTCGCCGGCCGCGCTCGCGTAGATGATCAGCGACATCGTCGTCGCGAAGGTCGCGGCGATCAGCAGCAAGCGGATGTCATCCGGGTAGCGCGCGGATGCGAACGAGAAACCCACCAGGAATGTGAGCGCGGCCAGGATCGCGCCCGCGAAGGCGATGCCCGCTTGAGCCTCACCCGACTGCAGCGCGGCCGGATCGTCCTGCTCGAACCGCGAGATCTCGAAGGCCGGGCCGCCGGCCAGCCTCGCCAGCGCGGTGACCACCCGGTCGTCGGGCCCGAGCGACTCCACCAACTGCGCGGTATCAGCGATCGGCACCAGATAGCGCGCCTCTGGATCGACGTACTCCGTGCGGGACTGGTGCCGCAGGTGCATCTGAACCCCGTCCCCGGCCACGCCGACGCGCAGGATTCGGTCCCCGATGAAGCCGCACGCCAGCAGGAGCTCGATTCCCGCAGTCTGCGTGGGCTCGACGACGGCCGAGACCGTTGTGCCCCCGTCCTCCTCGTCGTCCGGCTTCGTCAGCAGCCGCTCCACCAGGACACGCCCTACCCCACGGCGGCGGTGGCCGGGCAGGACGCCGATCCCGGTGAGCCGGACGTGGTTGGGTCGCGGCCGCTCCACGCAGAGGTACCCCACCGCAGTATCGTCCGCCTCGGCGAGCCAGACCTCTCCCTCGGCGAGGGCCCCCTCCACACCCCAGGAAGCATTGCCCCCGGCGCCTGACACCGACGCCGCGAGATCGAGTAGCAACTGCTCGTCGCTCCCGACAGCCGCGCGGACACGCAGACCCATGGCCGTCCCCCCTACGTCCCACGCCCGCCTGATTGGCTCAGCCTGCCTTTCCTGCAACGGATTTGACAACCTTCGTGCCGCGCTGGCGGGACGAGACAAGGCATGGTCCTGAGATCGGGGGACTCCGGTACGGCTATGGAGTGGTTGCCCGCGATGGCTCGGTACACCTGGCCGCCCGCCTCCGCCTCGATCTTCTCGTCAGGCCCAGCGGGCCTGCAAGTGCCGCAGGAGGATGGTCGCGGCGGCCGGCGCGGCTTTGACGAACCCCAGAAACGGACCGAAGTCCTGGGTGGCTGCGAATCCGGTGAGATAGAGGCCGGGAACGGTGGTCTGGAAGTTCTCGTCCAGTACCGGGAACCCGTTGCGGGTGGCGATCTGCTCCAGGAGACCGGACAGGTAGGGGACACGTGCCAGATCGGGTGCGTACCCGGTGGCGAACACCACCTGATCGGCTGTCAGGGTTTCGGAATCGGACAGCGTGACCTGCACGGTGTCACCGGTCGAGCCGCAGTCGGCGTGGACGACATCGGTGTTCGGCCAGAGGTGCACCACCGAGGGGTCCA
The DNA here is from genome assembly GCF_040609455.1 of Kitasatospora sp. NPDC004669. Classification (NCBI taxonomy): domain Bacteria; kingdom Bacillati; phylum Actinomycetota; class Actinomycetes; order Kitasatosporales; family Streptomycetaceae; genus Kitasatospora; species Kitasatospora sp. NPDC004669. Next base: position 37,449 of record NZ_JBEXKB010000042.1, on the reverse strand, counting down.
GCCGGGCCGGCAGCCATGGTTCCAGAGTCGCCCGTCCGGCCCGCCAGCACCGCATGACGATCGCTTCCCGCTCCGTGGCCGTCAGCCGACGCCACCACCCGGTGACCTGCAGGGTACTGTCGATGTAGTCGTCGAAGAACGCCCAGCTCACCGGCTCGAAACGCGGAACGGGATGGCGGTGGACGATGTCGACGTGTTCGACATCGTGCTCGGCCAGCAAGGCCGCCCACTCGTACGCGCTCTGCCGACCTCCCACGATCAGCACGCGTCGGCCCGCCAGGGCGTCGAAACGGACCAGGTCACAGCTGTGGGCCGCCCGACGGGCCGGCACACCGGCCGCCCACGGAGGCAACTGCCGGAAATAGCAGACACCAGGAGCGGCGACCACGACCTCGGCATGCATCCGCCCGCCATCGGCGAGTTCCGCTTCGAACCCCGTCCCCCGCCGTGCGATGTCTCGCACGAGTCCGGACCGGACCGGCACCTGCTTGACGCGGCGGAACCACTCGCCGTACTCACGAAACAGTCCCACGGGGACCGGGAGGACCTCGTCACCGGTCAGCCCCTGCTCTTCCAGATAGGCCTGAAGTGTGTGCACTCCCGCGGCGTCCAGATGCCAGTCGACCCCCGAGCGCAGCAGCATCCCGTCGGGCATGTGCTCATGCCAAAAACCCATCGGCCGCCCGACCACCTGCGCGTCAATGCCGTAATCGCGGGCGAGGGCGGCCGCTGAGAGTCCGAACGGTCCCGCACCGATGACGAGCACATCGGTGGAGAGGGTTTCGTCCATGTCAGGCTCCCTTCCGGCCTGCGGATCAGCGGACACCCGCAGGTGCGTGTGACGCGGCCGAGCCGGGACAGGACACCTCGGCCCCGGGTCTGGCCTCTGCGTACCCGGCAGGGTCCGCCCCGGCCGAGACACTCCCGTTCCCTCCCGCCATTCCACCGCACACGGCGCACGCGGGCATCACGGCCGTCGCGGACCGGCGACCGACGAGACGGTGACGGGCTGATCAGCAGCCCGGTGTCCCGTACCACCTGGGAAAAAGCGCCCGTCGGGCCACGCCCCGGACCGCTCCGAGGAGGAGTCTTGTCCGAGTGGACGGTGCCCTGGTGGAGTCGGGCCTGGCCGGGCGCACCCGCGAGGGCCACCGGCCCCGTGGCGCTGGTGCTCACCGCGTCGGCGCCACGGCGCCCGGCAGCTGGGCGGCCGTGATCGGTGACCTGCGAGCACGGCCTGCTCGGGCCGGTGTGGTGGCGCCTCGGCCGTGCCGGCCGGCACTCCCTGATCGAGGCGCTGGACAACCCGAACACCCGCGCCGCCTACGACCAGCGCCAGGCCGTCCGCGAACGTGAGCAGCAGAAGGCCCATCGGGAGCTGATGGACTCCCTGGCCTGCATCGACTGCGGCGACGTACCCGAGCAGGAGAGCACCTGGGTCTACAGCGGCCACAAGTGGACCCGCCGCCCGCACGGCCGCTGCAGGCCCTGCCACCGGGAACGCAAGGAACGGCTGGAACGGGAGGCCGAAGAGCAATCTGTCCTTGTTTCGCGATGTCGTTCTGCTGCGCGTTCTGGCGGCTGGTCGGGTACAGCGAGAGCGAAGTGATCACCAGTGCGCCGAGTGCCGCGATCGACGTCGCCGCCTGTGTCCGGTTCCGATCCCGGTGCTTCGTTCGTTCGAGTCGCCTGCGGAGATGGGTGACTTCCTGGCACACGGAGTACCAGGTGCGAGGCGTGTCATAACTGTGCCGGCGCGCGGCTCAGGTGGAATGAGGACCCACGGGCTGTTCGGCCCGCGGACGTCTCGTCATGCCTTCGCTGCCCTCACACCGCGGCAGAGGCGGAAAGCGACACACATGAACAGTCAGAGTCCGACCTCCGAACGAGCTGGGGTGCGCCGAAGGGCCGCCCTCGCCTGCGTCGGGGCGGCGGTTGCGCTGACCGGGCAGTTGTTCGCCGCAACCGCGGCCACCGCGCAGGTGCCGGCCGGTCACGGGCCAAGACCCGATAAGGTCCGGCACGGCTTGCAGGAGTTCACCGGTAACGGCGTCTTCATGCCCCCTGACGGAGTCACCTCGGTCAACGTCCAGGCATGGGGTGGCGGTGGTGGGGGCGGAGGCGGCGGGGGAGGCGGCCCGGCCAGTGGCACCGTTGCCGGCGGCGCCGGCGGCAACGGTGGTGCAGGTGGTGCCGGCGGCTTCACCTGGTGTGTCATCAACGTCAGGCCTGGGGCGCAGTACACGGTGACCGTATCCCCTGTCGCAGCCTCGGGCTCTGGCGGCACGGCCGGCGCCACCGGTGGTCACAACGGAACCGCCGGCGGCGACGGAGGAACCACATCCCTGGTGGCGCCGAATTCCACGGTGCTGCTCAGCGCCACCGGTGGCGGCCGCGGCGAGGGCGGCGGGGGCGGTCAACCGGGGGGCACGCCCGGTGCCGCCGGCCTCAGCGGCACCGGCGGTACCGGCGTGTGCAGCACGGGCGGTATCACACGGTACGGCGGCTCCGGCTCCGGTACTCAGGGCGGCGTTGCCGTCAGTGGCATCGTCGGCCTGCCACCCGGCAGCAGCGCCGGTGGCGCCGGTGGCACCGGTGGCGTCGGTGGCCAGCCCGGTGTCGCGGGTGGCGTCGGAGGCCCAGGTGACGGCGGCGGCGTCGGCGGCAGTGGGTACCTCGTCGTCTGGTGGTAGGAACACCGCTGCGGGCACCCGGGAGGTGCCCGCAGCAGCAATGCGTTGGCACGGAGTCGAAGTCCGAAGCGAGCACAAGCCGGTCAACGGCTGCTTCGCGATAGCGCGCCCGGACACGGGCGGCCCCGGATCAACCTGCACAGGTGCGGTGTCTCTTCACGCTGCGGTGGTACCGCTGGGCGCGCGCTGGTGGTCGGATCAACTATCGGCCTGGACGGCCTGGAGGAGGAGTTCGGCCGCGTCGGTGCGCAGGTACAGGACCGTGCGGCCGGTGCGGTGGCGCGCGAGCAGGCCGGCGCCACGCAGGGCGGCCAGGTGGTGGGACACGTTCGGGGCGGACAGGCCCGTGCGCTCGGCGAGTTCGCCGGTCGAGGCGGGGGCGTCCAGTTCGGCCAGCAGCCAGGCGCGGGTACGGCCGATCACCCGCGCCAGCCCGTCCGGCACCGCGTTGCCCGCCGTCTCCCACAGCGTCGCCACCCCGCGTGGCGGGTACACCAGGCCCGGCTGCCACGGCGGGTTCTGCTGGGAGAACACGCCTGGCCAGGCGAACACCGTCGGTACCAGGACCAGGCCCCGCTCCCCGTCCAGCCGCCGGTGTGCGTCGACCATCCGGTAGCCGATCCGCAAGGTGTCCCGTTCCCATGTCACCTGCGGGTGCAGGTCGGCGAACAGCGCCGCCGGACCACCCGCAGACATCTGCCGGGCCCGGCGCAGGATCTCACCCTCGGCGAGCCGCTCGATCCGGTCCCAGTGCGGGGCGATCGCGGTATCCCAGTACGCCCGGATCTCCGCCACCAGCCGGGCCAGACCGCGCTCCGGATCACGCGCCAACTCCGCCACCAACGGGGACAGCTCACCCCCGATCCGGGCGAGGTCGCGGCGCACCGCCGCGGGATCGGTGGCGGCCAGGTCGGCCAGCGCCTGCTCGATCGTCGGGCTGGACGCCGTCGGCACCGGAGTCAGGAAGTCCGGCACGTACACCGTCGGCAGCCGCACCAGCTGGGACAGCAGTTCCCAGCCCACCCCCGCCAGCCGCGCTCTAGCCTGTCGCACCCACGGCAGATGGACCGCGTGCCGGCCCGGGTCCTTGAGTACCTCAACGCTCGTCGTCACCTCGCACAGCGGTGAGCGGGCGAACCGCGTCCGGGCGAGGTCTTGTGCGGAGAACTCCCAGGTGAGCACGGGCCCTCCGTGAGGATTCGATCAGGATGGAATATCTGGGCGGCAGTGATCATTCCAGAGAGCCTCGGTGCATGACCACCGCCACACCCCTGCCATTGCGCGACCGCCTCGGCCTGCCCGACACCGCCGGCCGCGCCCGTCTGATCGGCGCCCACCTCGTCGACAGCCTCGGCACCGGGTTGATCCTCGCCTTCGTCCTCGTCTACTTCACTCACACCACCGACCTCCCCCTCGCCACGGTCGGCGCCGCCGTCTCCACCGCCCGGCTGCTCGCCCTGCCCACCGCCCTCGCGGTCGGCCCGCTGATCGACCGCCACGGCGCCCGCGTCGTGGCGATCGGCGCCAACGCGCTCTCCGCGCTCGCCTACTGCGGGTTCCTGCTCACCCACCAGGCATGGCAGATCGTCCTGGTCTGCCTGCTCGCCCAGATCGGCCACGTCGGCTACTGGACCGCCAGCACCGGCCTGGTGGTCCTCGCCTCCCACGAGGGCGAGCGCACACGGTGGTTCGCTTTGGTGCAGACACTGCGCAACACCGGTATGGGCCTCGGCGGGGCGCTGGGAGCGGTCCTGATGACCGGCGGCGGTACCGGAGTGCTGCGGCTACTGGTGGTGCTCAACGCGGCCAGCTACCTGCTCGCGTCCATCCTGCTGGCCACATGGCGGCCCGCCGCCGCGCCCGCGCGGGAGGCCAGGACGGCCGAGCCGGGCGGCTACCGGGAGGTGCTGCGGGACCGGCGGTACCTGCTGCTGGTGGCGGTCAACCTCAGCTTCGTCTTCGCGTCGATGATCCTCAGCATGCTGCTGGCCGTCTACCTCACCGTCGGCCTGCACCGCGACGCCTCGGTGGCCGGCTCTCTCCTCGTCCTCAACGGCGTGCAGGTCGTACTCACCCAGAGCGTCGTCGCCCGCCGTCTGGAGGGTCGGCGTCCCACCCGGGTGGTCGCCGCCGGGGCACTGCTCAATGCGTTCGCCTTCGGCCTCTTCGCGCTGCTCGCAGCCGCCCCCGGCTGGGCCGTCCTGCCGGGCCTGTACACCGCGATGCTCGTGTACAACCTCGCCGAGACCGTCGCGACCCCCTGCCGAGAGGATCTGAGCGTCTCGCTCGCCGACCCGGCTCAGCGCGGCCGATACCTGGCCGTCTACCAACTCTCCTGGAACGTCGGCCAGGCCGTTGCCCCCGGCCTGCTCACCCTGCTGCTCGACCGCGGCGCCGCCTGGCCCTGGCTCTTTCTGCTCGTCCTCAGTCTGGCCGCGGTGCCCGGCCTCCTACGGCTCGGCCGGCGCCCTGACGCTTCATGTGCCCGACATGTCTGACGAGCCTTCGGACAGCCGTGAGGGACGGGGCGAGTCTCCGGCTCCTCAACTCAACAACCGCAGCCGAAGCATGAGCTCCCTGATCCCCACCCCGCACCCGGGCGACGCCCAGCGAAAAGGCCACCGCAACTCCCGCACCTGCGCACCGCGACCGCGCCCGTGTCAGCCCTGGCCGCGGCCGCCGAGCTGATCGCCTCGCCACTGGAGGACCCGAACCCGGCCACCCGAGAACGGCGCCTCTCGCTCAGCACCCGATTCCGCGACGCCGAGCTCGCTCGCCACGAAAGCCCCGACGCCGTCGAGGACACCGCCCCCTGAACCCGGTGGTCAAACTTCGCTGAGACTCGCCGAACTTCGGTGGGACGGGTCAGTTGGGGCACCTTCAGTCTGTGGACAGCACATTCACCTGCCCCCCTGGCTCACGACAGACGCGAACCGGGAGCGAGCAACCGACGCAGCACCGTGGGTGTGTGTCCCACGTGCTCACGGATGGTGCGAGTCAGGTGCGCCTGGTCGGCGAAGCCGAGCTGTGCCGCCAGATCGGCGAGGCTGGGCTCACCCTCGGCGATCCGGTCCATGGCCCGGGTGACGCGTACGCGGTTGCGGTAGCGGGTCAGCGAGACACCCGTCTCCCGTGAGAACACCCGGCTCAGTCGGTAGGGCGACACCTCCAGCAGCGCGGCCAGTGCGCAGAGCTCTCCGGCCTCCGGGACCTCGTCGGTGATCGCCTCCCGCGCTGCGGCGGCCAGCGCCCGATCGGCCGGCCGGGAGCGGACAGCCGGCTCACCGGCCGCGGCCGCCACGAGGCGGAGCAGTTCCTCCGTCAGCGCGTAGTCGATGTCGCCGGTGCCCGCGGCGGCAACCAGACGACGGTGGGCGAGATCGACGCGCGCGTCCACGTACACCGCCGTCACGGCGGGCGGGTACCCGAGGAGGGAGGGCTCGAAGCTGACCGACGTACAGACGTCACCGCCGAGCGGGTGCGCAAAGCGCTCCTCCTCACCGGGCGCGCCCAGGTAGGCCATGGTCGGGTCCAGATCGGCGTCGGTGCCGTCAGCCGATCGCCGGAACCTGCCGCGCTGCACCAACACCAGGCGGTGGTCGTCGCGGGTCTCCGGCTGCGACCACCGGGCGTGGTCGGAGCGGCACCCCACCACTGCCACGGTGAACTCCGGCCGGGCGGCGAGGATCGAAGCGGACAGCATGCCGCGAACGGTACCGGCCGGGTACGACAGAACGGCCCGCAAGGATCTTCAAGACCTTCGGTGCCGTTGCCCCGGATGCTGGGGCCCACGTGATGACACGAAGGGAGCCATCCATGGCCGTTCACGCGGAGCTCACCGCGATCACCATCGACTGCGCCGATCCCCGGGCCCTCGCCGAGTTCTACCGCAAGGTCACCGGCTGGGACGTCGGGCAGGCCGACGACGACTTCGTCCAACTCGGCAGGGGACCGGTCCGGTTGGCGTTCCAGCGGATCAGCGGCTACCGGGGGCCTGGCTGGCCCGACGCCGCGAAGCACGCCCATCTCGACTTCACGGTCGCCGATCCTGAGGTCGCGGTGAAGGAACTGCTCTCGGCGGGGGCGACCAAGCCGGAGTTCCAGCCCGGCGAAGGCGAGTGGACCGTTCTCGCCGACCCCGAGGGCCACCTGTTCTGCATCGCTTCGGCCTGACCAGGAGTCGATCACCCATGGCCTCGATCCACAAGGAACTCGTCATCGGCGCCCGCCCCGAAGCGGTGTGGTCGGTGCTCAGCGACTACGGCGCGGTGCACGAGCGGCTGGCGCCGGGGTTCGTCACCGACACCCGCCTGAGCTCGGACACCCGCACCGTCACCTTCGCCGATGGCACGATCGTGCTCGAACGGCTCGTCGACCTCGACCACGAGGCGATGCGGGTCGCCTATACGGTCATCGGCGGCAGCCTCCACCCGTCCCACCACCACGCGTCCATGCAGGCCCTTCCGGAGGCCGGCGGCCGCACGAGGTTCGTCTGGCACATCGATGTCCTGCCCGACGCTCTGGCCGCACCGATCGCCGAGTTCGTCGAGCACGGTTCGGCGGTGATCCGCCGCACGCTGGAGGCCGCTTCATCGGCCCCGCCCGGACCGGCACCCGCCTCGACCGCGGCTCGATGACACGACGGCTGAGCGCCGCCCCGGGATCGGAAACACCCTCGGGACGGCGCTCAGCGCATGTCAGTCGGTGAGCGGGAGGTGACCCGGTTGCCCCGGGCCTTGAACTCCTCGGACTTCGCCTTCATGTCTTCGAGCGCCTCGGCGTCAACGTCGCTGCGCGACAACAAACAAGCCGTCGGCCCGGGAGCGGCGGGTCACACCAGCCAGTTCCGCCGCACCCTGGCTTGTGCACACTCGGTCAGTGACCAACCCGATGGCACGCCGTGCCTGTTGTCGCCGTGCTTCGTCTACGACACTGACCTGAACTCGTACTTCCATCGGGTGAACCTCTTGGAAGGCCCGCTCAACAGCCAGCTCAACCGAGCGTCGGCCTTGTGTCGGCACCTGAACTTTCTGCACCGGAGCCGGGGTGGGAAGGACTGGCGGGACGCGACCGAGGCCGATCACATGGCCTGCCACTACTGGCGACGCCTTGATCCCCGAGGGCCCACGCGGCCGAGGGCCGGCGGTGGGTCGTGGAGGAGGCGCGCGATGCGGGCCGCTACCGCAAGATCCGGCGGCCGATCAAGAGGTCGCGCAGATAGGTGCTGTGGGGGCCTCGGCGGTCCTACACGGCTGCGCGTGGACACCGTCCGCTTCGGCCGGATCGACACCCCGCTCCTGCGCTCGCGGCTGGACTCCGACGACGCGATCACCGCCGCCGGGTCGACCACTCCTTTCGGCTGCTTCGGCACCGCCGAGGAAGCCGCCGCCTCGGCCCTTTACAACGGAGCGTCCGTCTGCTGGCATGCCGGGGTCGAGAAGGCGGCGAACGCAGTGTCCAGCAGTTTGCCGAGGTCCTCTTGGCCGTCGCTCGCACTCCATTGCCCGAGGACGATCCACAAGATTTCGAGCGCCGCCGCTACGCGAACGTTGGCGATGACCGATGACCCGTCGGTCGAGGGGGTTGTCTTCTGCAGTCGGGCGACGATCTCTGGTCGCCATTCAGTCTGCTTCTCGCGGAGGCGTGCGCACAGGGCTGGGGTCTGTTCGATGAGGCCGAGGATCGTCACGAGTTCCTGGACGTCGCGCACGAGGAACCTCACGGCTGACTCCAGGGCGTTGCGCAGCCTGCTCCAGTCGTCCTGGTCGGCCCGCTCGGCATCGAGCGCGTCAGTGATGACGTCACCGACAGGGTCGAAGACGAACAGGACCACGTCTTCCTTGGTGCCGAAGTAACGCAGGAAGGTGCTCCGCGACACTCCGGCGGCTTCGGAGAGGTCGGCGAAGGTGACCTGGTTGAAGCCGGTGAGGCAGAACCGGTTGAACGCGACGCGGGCCAGCTCTGCTCGCACCGCGTGGCGGCTGATCTCACGGGTACCGACTGGCGCTGCGCTCATGGGGACGAGTGTACTCCGACACACTTGTTTGCTTCTTCGGATACAGGTTTCTAATCTGATACTCAGTGTCAGTCGCGATGCTGAGATTCGCGACACTGTCCGCAGCCGGCGGCCCGGTCACGGGCCGTCGCTTACCGCGATATGGAGCCACCTCATGAGCTACGAAGACCTTCCCGCCCTGACGATCGACGTCTCGGACGGGGTCGCGACGGTGACAATCGATCACCCGCCGCTCAATCTGATGGACGCGGTTCTCCTGCCGTCACTCCGGGCATTCGTCGCGCGTGTGCGGGACGACGCCGACGTCCGCGTCGTTGTCTTCGAGAGCGCTGACCCGGAGTTCTTCGTTGCGCACGGTGACATGGCCTACCTCACCGACCCTGACGCGCTGCCTGCAGCCACTCGCGCTGCGATCGCGGCCGCGCCGGGTTCGACCGTCCCGGAAGGCCTGAACATCCTCCAGGCGATGAGCGAGGAGGTCCGCTCGCTGCCGCAGGTCACCATCGGCAAGCTGGCGGGCTTCGCGCGCGGCGCGGGCAACGAGTTCTTCATGTACCTGGACATGCGATTCGCGGCGATCGGCAAGTCGGGGCAGGGGCAGCCGGAATCCTTGATGGGGATCCTCCCCGGAGGCGGCGGCACGGTGAACATGACGCGCCTGGCAGGAAGGGCCCGCGCGCTGGAGCTCATCCTCGGCGCCGAACTCGTGGGCGCGGAGCTCGCGGAACGGTACGGCCTGATCAACCGTGCCCTGCCCGCCGCAGAACTCGATTCCTTCGTCGACACCCTCGCCCGACGGATCGCCGGCCTCCGGCCGGAGGTGATCTCCATCACGAAGGCTGTGGTCGACACGGTTGCGCAGCCGATTCCGCGTGCGGCGTACGCCGTTGAGAACGAGGGCCTGTTCGCGGCGTTCGGCGATGAGGTCACCGAGCTCGCCCACAAGCTGCTCGCCGCTGGTATCCAGACCCGCGAGGGCGAACGGGACCACGAGCGCATCGCCAACAGCATCTGAGTGCCCAAGCTCTCGCCATCCGTGCGCAGAGGCTCCGTGGGAAGAATTCCTCAGCCATTGCCGGCCGCGTTGTCGAGTGCTCAGGTCGACCACCCTGGTTCGCCGGGCCTGTCGGGAACACGACCGGCTGAAGCGCCGGAAACGGCGGGCAGGGGAGTGGATGGCGCAAGTAGCCGTAAGCTTGACAACGCTGTTCGGCCGCGCGGATAGGCGCGGTTGGGAAGGTAGGTAGCCGAGCGGGCACGGGTCCCGTTGATCACGGAGTTGCTGACGCTCTGTGATCACCGAGGAGACCCGTGCCTGCGCTCCCATCATGGCTGACCGAGCCGCTCCGGGACCAATTCGCGGTCCTGCTGCCCGAGCGGCCGGAATACCACCCGGACAATCCACTTGGCTGCCACCGCCGACGCATCAGCGGCCGGATCATCTTCGACAAGATGCTGCAACTACTGCGCTTCGGCCGTTCTTACGAGGCGATCGCCGACACAACCTGCTCGGCCACCTCGATCCGCAGCCGCCGCGACCAATGGATGCGACTGGGCGGCCGGGCGCTGCAGGCCGGCCACCGGGCCGCCGACCGCGGCCAGGACGTCGACCAGGGCGCCGACGCAGAACCGGCCTGGTGGTGAACCGTCAGCCCGGTTCACACCCGGGCTGACGGTGCCGACTGGGATGCCGGCGGCCCGCTCGACGGTGGCGTCGCCGAGGGCGACGTACACCATGGTGGCCTCGAAGGGGCGCTGGGCGAGTTCCCGGAGCAGGTCGAGCGCGGGGCGGTAGCGGCACATCCCGACAGCCATGACGATCCGATGGGCGACGCCTCGCCCGCCCCGACTGGTCTTGCTGCCCGGCATGGACGGTCACCCGCAGCAGCCCGGCGCGGCGCGCGCCGGCAACGCAGGCCTCCCAGGCCGGGGGCGGGTCCGTTAGAAGGTGAGGGTCTGGCCCGGGGCGGAGGCCTGTTGCCTGGTGTAGGCGACCCCGTGCACCTTGAGGCCGGCTGGGTCGAGGAGGGAGATCACTCCGCCGTCCTCGCCGAGTCGGAAGCCGTTCGCGGCCGGGACGGTGGTGGAGTCGCCGGGCTGCAGCTCGGTGTCGGGCAACGGGAGCAGGTTCTTCTGGTCGCTGAGGCGCCAGCCCTGGAGGTTGACCGGCGTGGCCGAGGTGTTGACCAGAGTGACCGTCTCGGTCGCCGAGTCGAGCGGGTTGACCAGTGCGGCTGCGATCCGCACCGGCTCCTGGCGCGGGCCGGTGGGCCGGGCCGGGGCGAGGGCGTGGCCGGTGGTGTCGTCGGTGTGCCATGCCTGGGACTGGAAGGCCAGGAAGATTGCGACCCAGCGGTTCTCCGCAGCGACGTGCAGCAGCAGGCCGCCGTCCTGCCAGACCCCGTCGTCGCCGGCGTGCGCCGCGTCGTTGCCCTGGTTCATGTGGATGTCGTGGACGCCGTTTCCGGGCTGGAAGCCGAACACCGTGTCGGCGGCATCGGTGGGCCAGCGCTGGCCGAAGGCGTAGAGGGCGATGGTCTGGTCGGTGATGGCGCGCTGGACGTAGTGGTCGAGCAGGTCCTCCAGGTCGTTGTCGAGGCCGGGGACGTCGGGCGGGAGCACGCGCATGGTGGCCGGGTCGAAGAGGTTCCCGCGGATGAAGTCGAGGCTGGCCGTGCCGGGCTGGGATGGCTCCAGGTGCCACCCGCTGCCGGCCGGCGGAAGCAGCTGGGTCAGCGGGTGGTGGAAGTCGTCGATGGCGACGTACAGCAGGTTCGGCGGTGAGTCCTGGGACCTGACGTTCACGGCGATCCGGTAGTCGGTACCGCCGTCATCGCGCGCGTGGATCTGGTAGTGCGGCGTCGGGACGCTTGCTGCCTGGCGCTGGCTCTCGACGGCTCTGGCGGCGAGCACACCGTAGTTGGTCACGGGCATCTGTCGTCCTCTCGGCTGAAGGTGCGGGTGGTGGCGACCCGGGTTGCCTCCCGTTATCGCCGATCGGCCGCCGAGCGGGGCGGAGAACCACGAGGTGTTCACCCGGCTGCCGTCCGACGACCAGCCGAAAGCGCCCGGGCTGCGCCGTCCCGCGATGGGTACTCCGGGCGGTCCGGCTGAACCGAGCACCGCTACATCCCCGGCACAGGGCTTCTGTGCCGACCAATCAAGTCCGCCCAGGTCACCAACTCACAGGGGACTGACTCCGTTGTCGAAGGGCATCTTGATCCGAGGCAGGTCAGGGAACCGGTCGGCTGCCGCCTGGACGAAGCGGGAGTCCATCTGCAGGCTGAACGCGGGATTCCCGGCGAGGGCGACCGCCTGGTCCTCGGTCAGGGCGGCGGTACCGGGCGGGCGGGTGCCGCCCTCCTTCGTAGGGCAGTCGAACATTTCGATCTCCACGTCCCTGCCGTCGGGGTGAGCGACGGTCACAGTGACGGTCCGAGTGCAGCTGCCGCCGGCGCTCGGGATGTGGGAGATCCTGACCTGCTGGCCACGGCTGTCGCGGAAGCACCGGACGGACGAGTCGCCACCGCTGGAACTGCAGACACGCTCTGCGTAGGGGGTGGTGAGGGTGACGGTGATCTGTCGGGTGCCGCGGGCATCGGTGAGGTAGGCCTGGGCGGTGGGGTAGTCGCCCGAGTTCGCGGCGAAATCGCCAGCTTTCTCGCCCGGCGGTAGCGCGTCGAGCAGCACGGCCAGGAGCGCTGGACCGGTCGTGGCGACACGTGTGTCGGCGGGTCCAGCGGCATCGGCGGTCGGCGCCCCGGTGGCCGGGGCGGAGCTGGGCCCGGGCCCGGAGGCAGGACCGTCGGCGGACAGACCGGTGTCCTGCGAGGAGGCGGGCAGCAGCGTGGCGGCAGCTACGGCGAGTGCGATCACGGGCGTGGCCAACGCGGCCGCGCGGATCCGCCGGGTACGGCGGATCCGGCGCTGAACCCGTGGCATGCGGTCTTCTCCCGCCGGCGGCGTGGAGCTGCCATCGGCATCCGCGCGTCGCATGTACTCCACGAGCGCGCTCAGCTCACTGCCGTCGACGTCGTTCTCGTTCATCTTCATCGGGTCACCTGCCTGCCATGTGTGCTGCGAGGGCCTGCTCCGGCAGCCGCTGGCGCAGCGTGCGCAGCGCCCTGGACGCCTGGCACTTGACCGTTCCGGTCGAGCAGCCGAGGATCGCGGCGGTCTCCGCCACACTCAGATCCTCCAGGTAGCGCAGCACCACCACGGCCCGCTGTCTCTTGGGTAACTTCCTTAGGAGCAAGGAGAGTTCGTGCTCGCTGTCCACCTCGCCGTAGCGGTCCCGGGCGGTGGAGTGGTCCGGCATGTCGGCGTGCGGCAGCTCGCGCCAGGCCCTGCGCCACCAGCTCACATAGGTGTTGACCATCGCACGGCGGACATACGCCTCGGGCTGCTCGATCGGGATCCGCCCCCACTTCGGCCAGGTGCGTGCCAGGGCGGTCTGCAACAGGTCCTCGGCCTGATGCCAGTCGCCGGTCAGCCGCCAGGCCGAACGCAGCAGCCTCGGCCCGCACGCGACCGCGAACTCCTCGAAATCCGTCCAGCTGTTGGTCATCTCGCCCCTGCGCGGCTCGCACTTCTTCCCTCGTCAGTCCCACGCCTGCTTGACCGGGAAAGCCCGCATCAGGTTGACGACTGTGACGCACGACACAGTGCGCCCGGTCTGCAGCCGGGCGCGCACGGCAGGCGCTCACGCCCTGCGCCGCTCCGGCGGACATCCGCCGCATCTGTGGGCATCGGACCGGCCCGGCGGCGCAGCCGTTCGTCGACGCGCACGGTCCAGCCCTTCCCCTCGACGTGCTCCAGCAAGCGAGCGGGTCGACATCCCTGCTCGCAACGGCCGGGCTCTGCCCCTCGCAACGGATCGGACCGCAGGATTCGGCCGCGCCCGGGCGGGATTTCTCTCACCACGCTCCTGACCAGCGAAGCCGCCCCGGAACCAGCCGCACCCGAGAACGTGTCGCCGGCCGCTTACGGCACACCGGCCGCCCCGGCCATCCCCGAACCGGTCTTGCGCATCTGACGGAGGCTCTGCATAGTTACTCCACATCCCGCCGGTCACATCCCAGCGGATCTGGCTCGCCCTGCATCTGTCATGGGCATGTCAGTCTTTATTTCACTACTCCGAGGCACCTCCGGCGCCGCAGGCCCGGGACGCGCAACAGCTCGCGTCTCCCAGTGCCACCGCTGCGCCGGCATTGTTCCGCAGCCTCGGGGAAACGGCGGTACCGCAATCCACTTCTCAACGTCAGGAGTAGACGCATGCGCGACTCCGCACATCCGCACGGATCCACCACGAGCACCACGCCTTCCAGCACCGGACGCCGCCTGCGCGGCGGCCTCGCCACGGCCGGCCTTGCCGCGGTCCTCCTCACCGCGATGCCCGTGGCCTCGGCCTCGGCCGCCCCGTCCAAGCTGCCGCCCGGGTCCGTGATGATCCAGAGCGCCGGGTTCCGCGGCTACGAGCTGTGCGCCAGCCCGGACGACCAATCGGTCTACCTGAAGCCCATCGACACCCACAACCGCTACTGCGCGTGGCAGCAGATCGCTTCCGGCCCCGCGACCGTGCTGCAAAACGTGGGCAAAGACCAGCAGGTGATGGCCTACACCGGCGGCAACCAGGGCGCAGTCGTGATGGAGGACGCCAAGACCGACGACAACGGCAACACCCCGAACACCGAGCTCTGGTCCTGGGGAGGCGAGGAAGGCTGGGGCGGCTTCGCCCTGCAGTCCTTCTCCGACAGCGGCCAGAACGTCGACGCCAAGGACCCCAACAAAGACGCCCCCCGCACCGACGCGGTCCACACCCGCGGCTGGCGCCACGGCAACCAGCGCGAACTGACCTGGAACGCGGTCCCCGTACGCTGACACCGTCACCAGGTCCACGCCGCAGTTCGAGCCGGACACCAGGCCCGGCTCGAACTGCGGGGTAAGCGCCAACAAGATGTGCGGGCGCAGCGGGCTGGGGGCCTCGCCGCACTTGTGGGTGAGGTAGTAGGGGGTTTCCCCGGGGAACTCCCCCGCGGAAAACCCCACCACTTCCACGTCTTCGCGGTCGGCACCGACGGCAAGGTCTACGGCCGCGACGGAAGGCTCGGCGACAGCTGGACCCCGTGGGTCGAGGTCCCCGGCGGCGCCACCAACACCAAGGCCGTCACCGCCACCACCGGCTGACCGCTCGGAAGCCGGTGGGCGCCCGGCCGATGCCCGGGTGCCCACCGCGCCGATCCGCGGGACCGGCGGCTACTCCTGCGAGGTTCCGGACAGTGCCTGGTGCCGGTGCTCGCTGGGGGAGAGCCCGTACGCGGACTTGAAGGCGCGGCAGAACTCCGGGGCCCGGGGAATGCCACAGCGGGCGGCGACGACGTGGATCGGCACGGCGCACAGCGCCGGGTCGGCCAGCTCGCGGTGAGCCTTCTTCAGCCGTTGGCCGCGGATCCAGGCGGCGACGGTCTCGCCCTGCGACTCCTGGGTGAAGAGGCGGTGCAGGTAGCTGACGGAGATGTGGTGGGCGGCGGCAACCTCGGACGGGGTCAGACCAAGGTCGTGAAGGTTGTGCCGGATGAACGACCGGACGTTCTCCACCAGGGCCCGCCGCCGGGCATCCGGCGACAGTGTGTGCTCGGCGTCGAGCTCGCGGGCCATCCACGCCGCCACCAGGTCGACCAGGACCACCCCGATCCGGGATGCCTCGGCGGGCCGCAGCACAGCGGCCTGTCGGCCCAGGCCGCGCAGGAACTCCAGGAGCAGTGCACCGGCGCCATTGCGCCCGAGAAGCCCCTGGCCCAGCAGACCGCGCACCTGACGCCGGGGAATCGACAGCATCGCCGCCGGGACGTCGATGCCCACGCCTTCGACCCGGGGTTCCGCCACGCCGGTGACGCGGGCGCTGGTGGCGCGGGCGCTGGTGGCGCGGGCTTCATACGGATGTGAGCTGTCGGCCAGGAATATGTCGCCGGGCCCGTAGACCTCGGTCCGGTCGGTGCAGTGCCTCATCGCCATGGTGCCGCTGAGCATCAATGTCAGGTGGACCAACTCCGGATCCGACTGCCGTACCATGCGCTCGGTCCGCCGGAACCGTGCGGACGGGAACGACGTCCCCAGCAGGACCACCGGCCCCAGCTCCGAACGCTGCATCTGTGCGGTGAAGTTGCCGGCGTGAGCGCTGCTCATCTCGCAGTCCCGCGTCCTTGTGATCGCCTCCCGCCAGTAGTCGAAACGGTCCTCCGCAGGCACACCATCGGCGCGCAGCGCGCCCTCCGTCCCCATGGACATCTCCGCCCCCTCCATGTCCGATTCCTTGCCGAACAGGCGAGGCCTCCCCGACGACATCATGAGGTTCTCATGGCGACCCGGCCAAGTAGGGGCTTCGGACACGACGCGGCCGGTCTCGGCCGGGGCCAGGGCGTGTTGGTTGCAGCACGGCTGCCGGGCAGGGCGGCGTCTTCGCGCGGATGTTGCGGAACCCGCGTCGGACCCGGGCGGGTGTGAGCCTGTTCGGCGGGGAGGGTCTCTCCCAGGGGCGACGCGGGTCCTCGGCGAGGGGACGGGCGGGACGGACTCACGTCGTAGCCGGCGTCCATGACGATCAGGATGTCCGGATCGCCTTGGCGCCAGTGGCCTGCCGCGATCAGACGGTCGACGACCTCACGCAGCTGGGCCGCGGTGACGGCGGTCGCGTCGTCGGCCGGCCCCAGCCGGACCGCAGCGGATGCCTGGTCTCGCGAGATCCCGTTCTTCTCGTGCGGGCGCAGGCGGCCCCCGTAGCCGATTGCACTTCACAGGTGCGGCAACAGGGCCGCAGCAGACGCAAACCGGTTTAGTTTCAAACGATACCGTATTGAATGAAGTAGTCTGGGCTCATGGCCGCCGACGATCCTCGCCGAACCACCGCCTCGCATGCGACTGACCGCCCCGGGGATGCCTCGCCTTTCGCCCTCGGCTTGCTGCTGCGCCGGGCGCACTGGCGCGCGGTCGCGGTGATGGGGGAGGCGCTTCGTCCGCTCGGCATCGAGTTGCGGCATTTCGCGGTGCTGATCGAGCTGGTCAACCACGGGCCCACGGTGCAGCGGGACCTGGCGGCGGCGACGGGGTCGGACAAGGCGGGAATCATGCGGGTCGTGGACGACTTGGAGCGGAAGGGCCTGGCCGTACGCAGGGCCGTCCCGGGGGACCGGCGGGTGCGGGCGGTGGAGATCACACCTCAGGGACTCGAACTGTTCGACGCGGCCCATGTGGCGGCCGGGCCGCTGGCTGAGTGCCTGGTCGCCGAACTGGGACCCGGCGACACCGAGCAGCTGACGGCCTTGCTGACCCGGCTCGCCCATCCCGGAGACGACGAGGCGTAGGCCCGCCCGCGCACCGGTTGCGGCGCGCTTCGTCCCGTGCGGCTTCCGCAGCGAACCTCCGGCCTTGAGAGCTTCGGCCGTGGTCGCTACGCGCCGGCCTGCCGACGGGACGGGCGGATCGGTCAGGGCTTCGTTGCCGACGGGGCGAGTCGCCCACAGGGCTGTCGTGCCGCATGCCCGGCCGGTGGCGTGCGCGCGCTTCATCCGCGCCCGGCATCACCGTCGTATCGACGGGCGTCTCGCCGACAGGGCGAACGCCCGGCCCTCCTCGGCGCGGGGCTGCCCGACCCAGGCGCAGGGATGCCGCCCGCACCCTCGGAGAAGGCGCAGACCCCGGGGACGCCGTGTGACGTCCCGGGTGAGGCGTCACATGGCATCCGCCGACCGCGAGGGTTACGCGGCGAGACGCTCCGCGAGTTCCTTCGCCTTGGCGGTCGCGTCCTCGAAGGCACGGTTGCGGGAAGCCTCGTAGAGGGGGACCAGTTCTGCCATGGCCGGGTTGCGGGGGGCCATGGTGAGTTCCGGGACGATGAAGTCGAGGTCCAGGCCGAGGGTGCCCTTGAGGACGGCTTCGAGGTAGTTCTGTACGAACTCGTAGCCCTCGCGCGGGGTGCCCGTCGCGTAGGAGCCGCCACGGCTGGCGACGACGATCGCCGGGGTGCCCTGGGCCGAGGGCGTCTCGCCCGCGGTGCGGCCGAGCAGAAGTACGCCGTCCAGCCACGTCTTGAGGGTCGACGGGATCGAGAAGTTGTACATGGGGGCGCCGATCAGGACGGCGTCCGCCTCCTCCAGTTCCTCGATGAGCTTCACGCGCGCGGCGAACGCGGCGGACTGCTCCGGGGTGCGCTCGGCGGGGGCGGCGTAACCGGCGGACCAGGCGTCGGCGGTGATGTGCGGGACAGGGTCGGCGGCCAGGTCGCGGTAGATCACCGTGCCCTCCGGGTGCCGCTCCTCCCAGGTCCGGCGGAAGGCGGCCGTGACCGAACGGGACGAGGACGCCTCGCCCGGGAACACGGACGAGTCGATGTGCAGCAGCGTAGCCATGGGCTTTCTCCAAGGGATGGTGCCCCGAGCGGGAAACCAGGGGCTGAGGATTCATGCTCGACGATAGTCGCACACGATACGGTATCGAATGATACTGTTGTGAGTGTGATGAAGATGGACCCGTTGAGCAGATGGAGATGGGTGATCATGGACGTCTATGAGGCGGTCACGAGCCGACGGGCGGTGCGTCGATTCGCCGACCGGCCCGTCCCGAGGGAGACGCTGGAGCGCGTGCTGTCCGCCGCGGCCTGGGCGCCGTCCGGTTCGAACCTTCAGCCATGGCACGCCTATGTGGCGACCGGTGCGCCGTTGGCCGAGATCAAGAAGCGTGCCGGCGAGCGCCTGGCCGCAGGTGACTCCTGGGACGAGCCGGAGTACGAGATGTACCCGCCCGCGCTGAAGTCCCCCTACCGTGAGCGCCGGTCCGCCTTCGGTGAGCAGCGCTACGGAGCACTCGGCATTGCGCGTGAGGACATGGAAGCTCGCCAGCGGGCCGCTTCCGCGAACTGGGACGGCTTCGGCGCACCCGCCGCCCTGTTCTGCTACATCGACCGCGACCTGGGGCGGCCCCAATGGTCCGACGTCGGCATGTATCTGCAGACCGTCATGTTGCTGCTGCGTGCCGAAGGGCTGCACAGCTGCACGCAGATGGCATGGGCGAAGTTTCACAAGACCGTCGCGGAGGTCCTGTCACCCCCGGACGAGCTCATCCTCTTCTGCGGCATGTCGATCGGGTTCGAGGACGTCACGGAGGGTGACACCCGTACGGGCCGGGCGCCGCTCGACGAGACGGTCACGTTCGTCGACGGCTGCTGACACCACCCGCCCTCGGTCGACCGGCGCGCCGTTCCTTGCCGCGCCCATATAGCCGTCCATATGCCATTGCGCACAAAAAACGGACGAAAGGCATGTCATGAAGACATGCCCTGACCAGCGGAAACACAACCGGCCTGGAACGCTGGAACGGGACGCTGCGCCCTTGGGATCACCGCCGGAGCCACCCGCTGAAGCGTCGAGAAAGGTCACGCTGCCGGCCCTGCCGGGCACGTGCGCACACCGCCGTTCGCCGCCGGTTGGTGGTGCCCGAGCAGGGCATGGGGGCGCCGCCCCGACCGCGAGACCGGCCCTGTCTCCGGAAGGCCGTCGAGCGGTACACCGGTGGGTCGCCCCCCGAACCGACGGGTGACACGAAGGGGATCGGTGACGCGGTGGCCGAGCTCCTGGGCCGACAGCGCGAGAAGGCCGCCGTCCGGGACGTACCGGACGGCGGCATCACCACGTGAACCACTGAACCATGCCCGACCGTGCGGCTGCGCTGCGTGTGTCAGACCTTCGCCCGGGCGATCGCCTGCACGGTGATCTCACGCATCCGGTCGAAGGCCGTCTGCGGATCGTCGTAGTTGCGCCAGGGGCCGGCCACCTCACGACCCATCACCTGGAACAGCTCGAACGCCAACACCACCCGGGCGTTCATGACCAGTGACCAGGCGGCCCAGCCCCGGGCGGCCTGGAGCTGCGGATGCGCCGGATCGGCCTGCTCCAGGTCGGCCAGCAGAGCGTCTACGGCTGCGGTGAACTCCGGCGTCCGGTAGGCGGCCGCCCCTGCCCTGTCGCGGGTGTTCTGTTCGTAGTACGCCCGCACCCGCAGGGTGGTCAGCAGACTGCCGGCCGGCGCATCGGCGAGCGCGGCGTCGACGAAGGCGTGCATCAGCTCGTGGCTGCCGTGCCACTTGGCGCACCAGTACTGGAGCGCGCCCTCGTGTGCCCGCAGGTGGTGCGGATCACGGGCCGTCACCTCGGCCCAGAGCTCACGGAAGTCCTCGTGCGACCAGCTCAGTCCCATGGCGACGGCGATCTGCGCCACCCAGGGGTTGGGGTCCTCCGACGGTGCCAGCTCAACGGCCTCCCGTGCGGCCTGCTCCGCCTCGCGCAGGACGCGGTGGAACCCGCGGGCCTGCTCCATGGTCACCTCGGAGGCGTACCTGCTGGTACGGATCTCCCAGGCGAGCTGGACGAGCGCATCGGTCTGCAGCAGGGCGGCCGCCGCGCTGCGCGGCTCCTCCTCGCGCCACAGCCGCAGCCAGTGGTCCTCCTTCGCCGCTGCCGTGCTCAGCGGCTCCATCCGCATCCAGCGCCGGTTCGCGTCACGGTCGCTGTCGGCTTCGGCCAGGTACTCGGCCACCGCGCGCCAGTCGCCGCCCCCGGCCGCATCGAGTACGGCCGCCAACTCCGCGGACGGCTCGTCTCCCCGAAGCACGAGCTGCTCGCGCGGTGCCAGCCTGCGCCGAAGCTCGGTCTCCCGGCGGCTCCGCCGCTCCCGAGAGACCCGCGAGACGACGAACTTGCCCGCGACGAGCACGAGCACCACGAGCGACAAGAAGACCATGAACTGCTTTCCTAGCGGACGGGGAGGGACCGCTTACCCGCACCCGAGCGGTCCCTGAGCGGGCACCGGGCACGGACGAAGACAGAAGACAACGCGGGCTCACCGCGCCCCACCCCCCCGCCCTCGCACCTGCGTGCGCGGCGAGCAGGATCGTACCGGCACGGTGCACCGCCCCCGTATCCAGGGCCCGGGCCCCACCGTCCCGGTGGCACGGACAGCCACAGCGGTCCGAGGCACTCGGCCTCCCGGACCTCCACGCAGTCCGGGCACTCCGCGGCCTCCGGCGGGGCCTCGACACGCCGGGTCCGGGGAGACCGCGCAAAGCCGTTGGACGGTTCCGCGCCGAACGTGGGATCTTGAAGGTCACGCAACGGCCCGGCAGCACGACGGGCTGCCTGTGCGACGGCGCGCCGTGTGTCGACAGGACGGACCGGGGGGCGATCCTTCGCCACCGACCGCTACACCGAGAGAAACCGACGATTCCTCATGGACATCACCGCGACGTTCCGGCTGACCGAGGCCGACTTCCGCAAAGCGATACGCAACAGCCCGGCGGTCCGAGGCCTCTCGGTCTTCGGGGTCCTGTTCTTCATGGTGGGCCTGCTCACCCTGCTCGTCGGCACCGAGCCGAGGATCTGGCTGGTGATCGTCGGCCCGGTGATCCTGGCGTTCGGCGAACTGGTCGTCGTCCGCCAGGCCGCCCGCAAGAGCGCTCCGCTGCTCGCCGAGCCCTGGACGGTGCGGATCACCGAGCACAACTACGCCCTCAGCACCGCCGTCAGCCAGGCCGAGGTCGCCTGGAGCGCGTACCGCCAGGTGACCGCGCGGTCCGGCTTCTGGTACCTGCAGCAGACCAACAAGGCCGTCGCCTTCATTCCGCAGCACGCCTTCGACGCGGCGCAGCTCGCCCAGGTGTCGGCCTTCTTCGCCGACCGGCTGCCGCCGCTGAAGCGCCCCTGGTACCGCCCGTTCGCCTGATCCCGCCGCGGTGCGCCCGCCTGCGGCACCGGCGGGGCTGGGTGTCCGGCGCTGCTGAAGGCCGTCGCGGTCGCGGCGGCCTGACGGGCGGTCACCGGTACCCCGCGCCCGCCAGGTCTCCCTGGACGAACAGCACCAGCCCCAGGCAGGCCAGGCCCAGGGCGGGCAGGAGGCCGAAGGCCATAGCCGCCAGGAGCGGCATACTGCCCGGCGGAACGAGGACCGCGCGCTCGGGCCGGGAGAGCCGGTAGTACACCTGAACCTCGTCACCGATCCGGCGCCACCGGCCGGAGCGGTCCACGAGTTCGAGCTCCCGGCCGTCCTCGGTCGTGAACACCAGGACCGGCCGCACCGGCCGGCGGCGCCGCAGGCGCGGTCCTTCGGCGACCCGCCGGAACCCGGCACACCGGGCGGTGGCCGTCCGCGCGTCCGGCCGCACCCGCCCGCCGACCGTGATCCGCTGCCAGAACGCACCGGCGACCGCCGCGCCCACCGCGCCGACGGCGGCGCCGAACAACCCGAGCATCACCCCGGGCAACCCGCTGACCCAGACCATGGCGTCCCTCCCCGCCCCGAGCGTGCCCGCGGCGACGCCCCGGCACACGGACGCGCTCCGCATGCATCGGCCCTCGGCGAGGACGCGTCCCCCGCCCCGGGGCCCGTCGCGCGGAAGACCACCGCCGGGGTCGAGCCGCCGAGGCCGGACGCGCCGGGCGTACGGGACCACGGGAGCCCGGGTGCGTGCGCTCAGTGGCGGAACACCCGTGCGGCGTTGTCCAGCCAGGTCCTGTTGACCGGCGTGTACTGCTTCTTCAGCGCCAGGCGCCCGGAGCCGTAGCCCTTGAGCGCGGTCTCGACGGCGGCGGGCAGGGCGTTCATGACGAGTGGTACCGCTTCTCCAGTTCGGGATCCGGCGCTGTCCGGCACTGTCTCACTCCCGGGGCTTCCCACCCGACAGACCCTCATGAACCGGACACCATCCGACTACGCCGAAGCCCTGGCCATAGCCCCGCGAGCCCACAACCTACGTCATCCATGCACTCGGGCTGGGGGTGGATGATCGGAGCGAAGGCCGTGGGGACGAACGTGTCGTGTGACGGGATCGGCAGAGGCGCGTTCGCCACCACAAGGTCGGCGCCAAGCCCCGACGGACTGGACGAACGGCATGGCAGGAGCCTGTTCCTGAACCCCCTCCGGGGCAGCTCGGGGAGCCCTTCGTCGGTCCGGGGCGTGGAACGCCTGCTCCGAAGACGGCAGGGGCCGGGGGTGGGACCTCAGGTCGGCGGTGGGGCCGCTCCTGAGCCGGGGGCGGCCCAGGAGCGGCGGTCTACCGAGATGCGTCGGGATAGGCGGCAGTGGCGCGAATTTCGACGAGCAGCCCCGGACTGGCGAGGGCGCTGACACCAATCAGCGACCAGGTCGGGAAAGGGGCTTTGATGAGGCGCTGCTTGGCTTCGAGGAAGCCGGGCATGTGCCGGTGGATGTCCACGTGGTAGCTGGTCACGTCCACGAGGGCGGACAGGTCGAGGTGCTCCAACCGGAGGATCTCCTCGATGCGCCGGACGGCGATCTCGGTCTGCTCTTCGATGGTGTCCGCGATGGTTCCGTCGGCACGGCGGCCGATGGTTCCGGCGATGAAGAGCAGACCGTGCGCACGGACCGCGGCGGAATAGCCGAAGCGGGCGAAGGCGCCGCTGGTCTCTCCGAAGACTTCGGAGTCCTCGGGGATCTCGACGGTGTGGATGGTCATGGCAGTGCTTCCCTCTCTCCGTTGACTGGTCGTGGGATCCGTGACGTCAGCTGCCCCAGCGGGACGAACGACAGGCGTGCTCCAGTCGGGTCCGGCCGAAGGTCTCACGTTCTCGGAGGAATTCACCGGGAATCGTGTAGCGGGGTGCGTTCCTCGGGTTCTTCGCGGCTTGCGCGACGATCGCGTCGGTGAGTGAGCGGATCATCTCCAGTCTCGGGTAGGCGGCATGCACTGCGTCGGCCTGCTCGTCGGTGACGGCTTCGACGTGACCGGTGCCCAGCGGGCCGCCGAAGTCGAGTGCGACGCCTTCGCGGACGAGCACGCACAACGTGCCGCGCCGTTCCGCGATGCCTGGGGAGGTGTGCAGGGCGATGGCCTGCCAGACCTCATCGGCGTCAGCCGCGGAAACTCCGCGCGCGACGAGGAACTCGGCGGCCCGGTCGGCGCCCTCGACCTCGAAACGCTGACAGTGCGCGCCGTCCGA
Organism: Kitasatospora sp. NPDC004669; assembly: GCF_040609455.1. Taxonomy (NCBI): domain Bacteria; kingdom Bacillati; phylum Actinomycetota; class Actinomycetes; order Kitasatosporales; family Streptomycetaceae; genus Kitasatospora; species Kitasatospora sp. NPDC004669. Next base: position 13,738 of record NZ_JBEXKB010000042.1, on the reverse strand, counting down.
CGCGACGCCGAGGTCGTGCATCACGCAGGCGGCGAACAGCAGGCTCTCGTCGTAGTCACGGCCGACGGCCAGGTCGAGGCGGCCGGCCACCAACCTGGCGAACAGGTAGCTGCGGACGCTGTGGTTGAACACGGAGGGCGTTTGCACCGTCCGGACGAGATTCACGACGGCGTCGGCAAGTGGTGTGCCGGGCAGCCTGATCAGGTCCGCGGTCACCTCGCGGGTGGATCCGTTCATGACTTCATCGTGGCCGCGACCGCCCTGACCTGGCGAGAGGCAAAATTACCCGACTTCGATAGGATCCTGCCATGGCAGTGCACCGAGTCGCAGTCCTGGCGCTGGACGGGGTCACCCCGCTCGATCTGGCGATCCCGACGCAGATCTTCAACGCCCGACCGGAGACCCCGTACGAGATGACCGTGTGCGCGCTCGACGCGAAGGTGACCACCAGCGCGGGCTTCGCACTGGTCGCCGGTGGGGAATTGGAGCAGGTACGCCTCGCCGACACGGTGATCGTTCCGGGGTTCGAGCCGATCCTCCAGCTTCCGAACGCCGTACTCGACGCGCTGGCCGAGGCCCGCGACCGTGGTCGGCGCGTGGTGTCGATCTGCACGGGAGCCTTCGCGCTGGCCGCGGCGGGCGTGCTGGACGGCCTGCACGCCACGACCCACTGGAAGCACATCGAGGAGCTCGAACGAGATTTCCCCGCCGTCACGGTCGACCGCGACGTCTTGTACGTCGACGAGGGTGACGTGCTCACCTCGGCCGGGGTCTGCTGCGGCATCGACCTCTGCCTGCACATCGTGCGCCGCGACCTCGGGGCGGTGGTGGCCAACCAGATCGCCCGCGGCTTGGTCGCCGCCCCGCACCGAGACGGCGGGCAGGCGCAGTACGTACCCGCTCCGGTCGCAGTGACCGGCGAGGCCTCGCTCTCCACCACCCGGGGATGGGCCCTGCAACGACTCGAGGAGCCACTCACCCTGCCGGTGCTCGCCCGCCACGCCGGCCTGTCGCAGCGCACCTTCATCCGCCGGTTCGCCGAGGAGACCGGCACGACCCCGCTGCGGTGGCTGCTCAACGCCCGAATCAGCCGGGCACGGGAACTACTGGAAACCACGAACCACCCGGTGGACCGGGTGGCACGCGACTGCGGACTGGGCACAGCCGCCAACCTGCGCCTGCACTTCCGCCGCGCACTCGACACCACTCCCACTGCCTACCGACGCACCTTCTGGTGTTCGGACCACACACGCAAGCCGGACCCGTCGCCATGACCCGGACGCCTCACCACTGCCTCGGACAGCCGTCGCAGTCCGCCCGGGCTCTTTTGCCTCCGCCCAGTTCGCCTCCCTCCACGCGGCCACGACCTGCTCGTCGCGTTCCGCGGCCCGGCGCGCGGGCACCTGCGGGGTGAAGCCGAGCCGGCGCATCAGCCGGGTGGCCCCCGAGACGCTGTAGGAGACACGGAACCTGCGGCCGATCGGCATCGCCACCCGAGTGCCGGTCCACACCCGGTCCTGGTCCCAGCCGTGAACGGCCGGTCCCTGCTCGATCCAGCAGCAGGAACGGGCACCAGACGGCACGGCCGGGGCGTTCTCGAAGCGCACCGGGGAAACCGCCCCGCTGCGCGTGGAACCAGCCCAGAACACCCGGCGGCTCCGCGCCTGGAACAGCAAGGAGCTCCGTGCCCGACGAACTCACCGGCGCCGCCGCACCGGTCATCCGGCTACGACCGGACTTCCGCCCTACGGCATTCCTTTCCCGAACCGACAAGTCCCTGCTCATCGCGGGGGACTGCGAGGACGGACCGGCCGTCGCGAAGCTGCTGATCACCCGAGAACCACTCTGGGTCGAGAAGTTCAGCGCGGAGATCAAGGCCTACCAGACCTTCGCCGAGACACCCCCGCCAGTGCCGGTCCCCGACCTCATCGCCGTGGACGACCGGCACCACGTGCTGGTCATCGAGCACGTCCGAGGCCATTCGCCCGCCCGGGGCCGCGACCGGTTCCCGTCACAAGCACTGGACCCCGCACACGTCACCGCCATGCTGACGGCCATGACCGACCTTGGTCGATGGAGTCCCCCCGCAGGGGCGTTCACCCGCACCCTCGACTACCTCGCACGCCTGGACCGCGACCACCGCCAGGGCCTGACCACCCCGCAGGAACACCAGGCCCTGACCGGCCTGTTCCATCGGGCCGGTACCGACCTGGTACCAGGCCACGGCGACCCCCTGCCGACCAACTTTGTCGTCAGACCCGACGGACGGGTCACAGTGATCGACTGGGAGCACGCGGGACACTACCTCCCAGGACACGACCTGGCGGTTCTATGGATCGTCCTGGCCGCCACTCCGGAAGCCCGTCCACAGATCGAGGAACTGGTGGCTGCCGGATCCCCGTCCGTCCGCGCCGCCTTCACCCTGAACCGGGCCATGCTGCTCGTACGAGAACTCCGCAACCACCGTGCGGTGCCCCCGTCCACATGGAGGGACGAACGGGTGGCGGCAATCGAACGTGACTGGCATGACATGCGCGAACTGGCGCAGGCCGGGTGACAACGGACTGATCTGGCATCACAGAGGGCCGGTGGAGTGCACCACCGGCCCTTCGCACGGCGGGAGATTTCAAGTCCAGTGAGACGGCCGTGACGCTATGAGGTTTGTGGTGCGGGTTCCCTGCGCTCGGCATGATCTGGTCGAAACTCGCCAATTACGTGCTGCAGTTCGGCCACATCGGCTACGGCATCCGGCCGTCTTCGCGCCGGCGTGGACTGGCCTCCTGGGCGCTGGGCCGGATGCTCGGTGAGGCGCCGGTGCTCGGCCTGGACCGGGTGCTGATCGTCTGCGAGGTCGACAACATCGCCTCGGTGATGACGATCGAGCGCAACGGTGGTGTTCTTGAAGGCGTCCGGGACACCGAGCACGGTGCCGTGCGACGTTACTGGATCAAGATCTAGCTTCGTGATCTCACGGGTGGGGCCGATGCGGGCATGGCTGCGGTCACCGTTGATCATCGCCCCTCCCCGACGACCGGTGATTCAGCTCAGGGAGTCCTCCGCAGTGGGACGACGTCGGTGCGGAGGTGGGGCATCGTGGGTCGCGCGGTTTCCGGTGTGGCCGGCAACGAGACGATGGTGACCGGTTGTTGGCAGTGCGGGCAGTTGCGGGTCGCGGTCGGTTCCAGCGGGTCACGCACCGCTGCGGGCCGGCGCGAGGTGGGGCGGGCCGCAGGCGGCGGAGGAAGCTCGGTCCGGGCCGACAGTGCGAGTGGCGGCGCCTGGCCGAGCCGGCGGGCCCGTTGCTCGTCGAGGGCCTGGTCGCGGCGGCGCTCGGCGTCGCGGCGGCAGACCATCGAGCAGTGGACGGTTCGGACGGTCTTCGCGGCCTGGAAGAGGTTCTCGCGGACGGGGCAGGTCCGGGTCTCCATGCAGGCCTCGCTGCGGCGTGACGCGGTCCGGCACTCGGCCGAGCAGAACTTCCGCTTTCGGCTCAGGTCGGTGGTGAACCCCGTGCCGCACTGGCCCTCGGGGGTTGTCCGACGGACCACGTCGGACATGACGACAGCGGTGGTCGCCAGGCGTGCCGAGCCCGGTGACCGTCGCGGGCGGCCTGGACGGAGCCCCCGTCGAGGCACCCCTCACCCCCCGTCGTCCGGCCCCAACCTCGGGATGTCGGCCGGAAAGAGGCTGACCAGCAGGCCGTAGGCCTCAGCGGTCGGACTCTCGCCCGCCCCCAGCTGTGCTGCCCGCACCCCGGCGGTCTGCAGTTCGGCGGCGTGCTCGCGGAGCCGGTCGGCGACCAGGGCGGCCTGTTCGGGGGTGAGCCAGAGGTGGCGGAGCTCGGTGTGCTCGGGCTGGCCGGGCGGTACCGGGCGCATCTCGGCGAGGGCCGAGTTGTAGAGGAAGCCGGCGGCCATCGTCTCGCCCTCCTGGAAGGCGAAGCCCTTGGTGACCAGTCCGAAGTACTGCTCGGTGCCGCCGCGCACCTGGCGGCTCTCGGCGAGCTCGACCAGCCCGGCCTCCCGCAGCACCCGTACGTGGTAGCCGAGGGTCCCCTTGGCCATGCCGAGCGCCTCCGCCAACTGCCGCAGGGTGGCCGGGCGCTGACGCAGCATGTTGACCAGGCGGTGGCGCAGCGGGTGCCCGAGGGCCTTGAACTGGGCCGGCGACTGGATGACCAGTGGCGGCGGGCGGTCGTCTTCTGCCATGCCAAAAGTGTCCATAAATCTCAACGCTTTGACAAACGCCGAGCTCGGTGCAGAGAATCTGCCCCGGCGAAAGCGTCGATGATCATCGCCGCTTGACTCGACCCCCACATCGCACTCGACCCCCCCACCGCACCGCCCCAGCGAGAGGAACCCCGATGCCGCTGTCCATCGCCCACGTCACCACCGACCGCCCCGAGCGCTATCTCAAGCAGCTCGTCTCCCACCTGGGCCACAAGACCAGCACCACGTTCGACTCCCAGGGCCGCGGCACCGTCACCCTCGGCAGCGGCGCGAACTGCGTCATGACCGCCCGTCCGGGACAGCTGGAACTGATCGCGGCCGCGGCCGACGCCGAGGCGCTGAGCCGGGTCCAGGACGTGGTCGCCCGTCACCTGGTGCGCTTCGCCACCCAGGAGGAGCTCATCGTCGAGTGGACCGCGCCGGTCGACGGCGCCGAGCTGGAGCAGCCGGTCCACCCGCTGGTCGACGGCTACCTGTTGCGCCACTGCACCCCCGCCGACCAGGTGCTCCACGACCTCGCCGAGCGGACCAGGGAGGCCACCGGCCGGGCCGCCGGGATGCAGGTCACGGCCGACGAGGGCGCGCTGCTCACCATGCTGGTGCGGATGCTGGGCGCGAAGTACGCCGTGGAGGTCGGGGTCTTCACCGGCTACTCCTCCCTCTGCATCGCCCGCGGCCTGGCCGAGGACGGCCGCCTGCTCGCCTGTGACACCAACGCCGAGTGGGCCGCCATCGGCCGGGAGCACTGGGAGCGCGCCGGGGTGGCCGACCGGATCGACCTGCGGATCGCCCCCGCCCTCGACACCCTGCAGGCGCTGCCGGACGAGCCGCACATCGACATCGCCTTCATCGACGCGGACAAGCAGAACTACCCCGCGTACTACGAGGAGATCCTGCGCCGGCTGCGCCCGGGCGGGGTGGTCGTCCTCGACAACGTCCTGCTCGGCGGCCGCTCCCTGGACCCGGCCTACCAGGAGGAGCACCACCTGGCGATGCGCCGGCTGAACGATTTCATCGCGGCGGACGACCGGGTGGACGCGGTGATGCTGCCGGTCCGCGACGGGGTGACCCTGGCGCGCAAGCGGTGAGGTCGCGGATGCCGGCTACGGCGACATCGCCCACTTCCGCAACGCCCTCGACGAGCGCGGCCTGCGATGGATCGTGCAGGTCAAAGGCCTGGCAACCGCCCACCCGCTGGACGTGATCCCCCACCAGCCGCCCTACGGCGGACTCGGCCCCCGCCCCGAGCCCCGCTACCGCACCCGGCCGATCCCGCTGGCCGAGCACGTTCGGGCCGCCCCTGCCGGAGGTTCTCGTGCACCCAGCAGAAGAACGGATGACAGCGACGCCTTCACTGGTTCCCGGAGACGGCCTGGCAGCCGGCGACACCGCCCGGCTCGACGCCTCAGCCCGCAGACCACCCTGGCGACCGCCGAGCCCCGGACACGGCGAACAACCGGGTGAGACCGGGAACGCGGTACCGACCTCGGGCCGGGGCGTCCAGCAGCCCCGCATCGACGAGGCCTTCCAGGATCCCGGTGGCGGCGGACTCCGTCACGCCCAGGGCGGCCGCCGCCTCCGGGGGCGAGCAGTCCGGGAGCGCCGCCAGGCGCGGCAGCGCGCCGGCGAGGTCGGCCGGCAGGCGCTCGTGGGCCTGGCGCAGCTCGGTCTCGACGGCGAGTTCCCCGAGGCGCAGTTCGTCGAGCCGGCGGGTCTCGTCGGCCAGCCGGTCGGCGAAGGCGGTGACGCTCCAGGCGGGTCGGGCCGCGAGTTTGGCGGCCGCGACGCGCAGGGCGAGCGGGAGCTGGCCGCAGGCCGCCGTGATGGTCGCGGCGGCCTGCGGCTCGGCGGCGAGGCGGGCGTGGCCGGCGACGGCGGCGAGTAGTTGCGCCGACTCCTCCGGGGTCAGCCGGCCGAGGGGCAGGGCGAGCGCGGGGGCGAGGCCGGTCAGGCGGGCGCGGGCGGTGACAAGCACGGCGCAGGTGGAGCCGCCCGGCAGGAGGGGGCGCACCTGCTCTTCGTCGCGGGCGCCGTCCAGCACGATCAGGACGCGCCGCCCGGCGAGCAGGGCGCGGAAGCGGTTGCCGCGCTCCGCGAGCTGCTCCGGGATCTGCTCGAGGGGCTCGCCGAGCGCACGCAGGAAGCCCGCCAGGATGTCGGCGGGCTCGGCGGGTTCGCCCCGGCCGCCGTTCAGCTCGGCGTAGAGCTGGCCGTCGGCGAAGGCGGCGCGGACGGTCCTGGCGGCGCGGACGGCCAGGGTGGTCTTGCCGACGCCGATGGCGCCGGAGACCAGGACGACGGGGGCGGCGGAGCCGCTGCTCTCGGTGAGGGCGTTCGCGATCGCCGGGACCTCGGCCGCCCGGCCGGTGAAGTCACCGACGTCGGCGGGAAGTTGGGCCGGGGGCTCGGGTGCGGGTGGCGCCGTCGGCGCGGGTGGGGAGAGTTCGGGGTCGGCGCACAGGATCCGCTGGTGCAGCCGCCGCAGCTCGGGCCCGGGCTCGACGCCCAGGTCCTCGGCCAGCACCCGGCGGGCGTCCGCGTACACCTCGAGGGCCTCCGCCTGCCGGCCGGCGCGGTAGAGGGCGGTCATCAGCAGACCGCGCAGGCCTTCGCGCAGCGGATGCTCGGCGCACAGCGCGGTCAGTTCCTCGACCGGTCGCGCGTGTTCGCCGAGGCCGAGCTCGAGGGCCAGGCAGTTCCGCAAGGCCTCCAGCCGTTGCCCGGCGAGCCGCTCGCGCTGCCGCTCGGCATCGGGGCCAGGGACGCCGGAGAGCGCGGAGCCCGTCCAGAGCGCCAGGGCCTCGCGGTACCGGTCGACGGCGGCGGGCGCCTCCCCGCACTGCCGGTGGCGCTCGGCCACCTCCGCCAGGCGCTCGAACTCGGCGGCGTCCACGCTGAGGCCCGCGCGTTCCAGGACGTAGCCGCCGCCCCGGGAGACCAGGACGGCCGCCGCGTCAGGCCCCGCGGCGCCGATCCCGGCCCTCAGCCGGGAGATGTGGTTGCGCACCACCGCACCGACGGAGGCCGGTGCGCTCTCCCCCCAGACCAGGCGCGCCAGCTCCTCGGAAGTCACGACCTGCCCGGCGCGCAGCGCCAGCACCGCCAGCACCGCCTGCCGCTGGGCGGACCCGGCGACGTCCCTGCCCCCGCACTGGATGCGCACCGGCCCCAGCAGAGAGACCCTCAGCCCCTCCATGTCACGCGTTCCCCCTCGACCGACGCTGCTCCACCCGGCACCGCTCGGCACCAGCCACCCTGATCAGCGCCACGCGGTCGTGATGCGTCACCGCCGCCGCCCGCACCTGCCCGATGCGCGGCTTCGGACGGATTGTCCCATAACCACCGGACGCGCCCGCCCGGCATCGTGGCCGAGCCGCGCAGCTCACGGCGGGTATGTTGGCCCATCTCGCCCCGGCTCCCGCGCCGCCGAGGGCAGACACCGGATTGACGGACCGACGGACGGACAACGCGTGACCAACGTACGAATAGCGCTGCTCGGGCCCGTACGGGCGTGGCGCGGCGATGCGGCGTTGCCGCTCGGGCCGGCACAGCGGCGGGCCGTACTGGCGATGCTCGCGGCGGCCGAGGGCCATGTGGTCACCACCGAGGAGCTGATCGACGGTCTGTGGGGCGAGGCCTCGCCGAACCGCGCCGTCGCCGCGATCCGCAACCACGTCTCCCAGTTGCGCTCCGTACTCGAGCAGGACCGCACCGAGCCGCGGCTGCTGGTCTCGGCGGGCGGCGGCTACGCCCTGCTACTCGCGCCCGGGGCGACGGATCTCGCCGTCTTCCAACGGCTGACGCAGGACGCCACCCGGCTCCGGGCCGGGGGCGACCCGGCCGGGGCAGCCGGGCGACTGGCCGAGGCGCTGGAGCTGTCGACGGGCGAGCCGCTGGCGGGTGTCCCCGGCGGTCACGCGGAGCGCTGGCGCGAGCGGTTCGCCCAGCGCCGCGTCGCCGTTCGGCGGGAGCGGCTGGAGCTGGAGCTGGAGCTCGGCCGACATGCCCGGGTGGCGGACGAACTCACCACCCTGGTCGGTGAGTTCCCGCTGCACGAGGGGTTCGCGGCGCTGCTGATGACGGCGCTGTACCGCAGCGACCGGCGAACCGAGGCCCTGGCTGCCTTCGCCGCCACCTGCCGCGCCCTGGACGCCGAGCTGGGCGTCGAACCAACCCTTCCGCTGCGCGAGTTGCACGAGCGGATCCGCAGCCGCGACCCCGAACTCGCGGCGCCGGCCCCGGCCCGGCCGGCCTGCGCCCCACAGCCCGCGGCCCGCCCGTGCCCGGAGCAACTCCCCGCCGACATATCGGAGTTCACCGGCCGCCGGGAGCTGGTCCACTCGCTGGAGCAGCTGGTCGACAAGCCATCCGCCTTCGCGCCCACCATCGTCGTGGTCTCCGGCATGGGCGGAGTCGGCAAGACCGCGCTGGCCGTCCACGTCGCCCAGAGGGTCCGTCACCGCTTCCCCGACGGGCAGCTCTACGTCAACCTGCGCGGCGGCCGCCCCGACCCGATGGAGCCCGGCGCGGTACTGGTGCGCTTCCTTTGCTCGCTGGGCGTACCCGAGAGCGCTGTGCCCGAGCAGACCGAGGAACGGGCGGCCCTCTTCCGCTCGCTGCTCGCCGAACGCCGGGTGCTGGTCGTGCTGGACGACGCCCGCGACCTCGCCCAGCTGCGCCCGCTGCTGCCGGGCTCCGAGCACAGCGCCGTCCTCGTCACCAGCCGCTCGGGGCTGCTCGGCCTGGCCCCCACCCGTCAGGTGGACCTGGACGTCCTGGAACCGGAGGAGTCACTGGAGCTGTTCGCGCGGATCGCCGGCCGGCAGCGGGTCCGGACGGAGCCCGAGGCCGCCCGCGACCTGCTCGAGGCTTGCTGCCATCTCCCGCTGGCCACCCGGATCGTCGCCGCCCGCAGCGCCCTGCGCCCGGACTGGTCGCTCGCCACGATCGTCGAGCGCCTGGCCGACCGGCGGCAGCGGCTCGCGGAGCTGAGCGTCCACGACCTGGCCGTCGAGGCCTGCTTCCAACTCAGCTACGACCAGTTGCCGGCCCGCGCCGCACGCGCCTTCCGGCTGCTGGCCGTCCCGCAGACCGCCGACCTGTCCCTGTCGGCCGCGGCCGCGGCCCTGGAGCTCGGCGAGGGCTGCGCCCTGGACGTCCTGGAGGACCTCGTCCACGCCGGTCTGCTGGAGTCCCCCGCCCCCGACCGGTACCGGTACCACGACCTGCTGCGCCTGTTCGGCCAGGCCAGGGCCGAGCAGCTCGACCCGGAGGCGGTGCGCGCCGGGCTCATCCTCCGGATGGTCGACCAGGCCCTGGCGACGGCGACCAACGCGTACCGCGCCGTGCGGCCCGGCCACGCCATCGCGGACGTCCTCGGTCCGGTGTCGGTACCCGGACTGCCGATGGCCTGCCGTACGGACGGCCACCGCTGGCTGACCGAGGAGGGCGGCAACCTGCTGGCCCTCACCGAGCAGGCGCTCGACCTCGACGGCGCCCACGCCCCGGTCGCCGATCTGCTGCTCGCGCTCGACCCGCACCTGGAGACCGGCTTCCTGTGGCGGGAGATCATCGGCGTCTGCCGCCGCACCCTGCGGCTCGCCACCGCCCACGGGGACGCGCGGGCCGAGGGCCGGGCCGGCTACATGCTCGGCGGCGGCCTGATGCAGCTGGCGCAGGACGAGGAGGCCGAGGCCATCGCCGCCCGGGCGGCCGAGCGGGCCGGAGCCTGCAAAGACCTGCCGGTGCTGGCCGAGACCATGAACGTCCGCGCCATGATCGCCCACGATCTGAACCGCACCCGGGAGGCGCTGACGATCCACGAGGAGACGATCCGCCTCGCCGAGGAGTGCGGCAGCACCTGGACCACGGCGAACGCCCTGGCCAGCAGTGTCATCTGGCTCCTCGCCAACGAGGAGGGCGATGCCGCGGTGCGGGCGGCCGGGCGGAGCCTGAAACTCTTCCGGTCCCTGGGCGATCCCCTGGGCGAGACCTACGCGTTGCACTCGGTCGCCCGCGCGACGAGAGTCCTGGGCGAACCCGACCGGGCCCTCCCGCTGCACGAGGAGGTGCTGGCCCTGGCCCGCGCCGAAGGATTCGTGCTGTTCGAGCCGGGGAGCCTGGTCCACATCGCCGAGTGCCACCTCGCCGCGGGCCGCCCGGCGGCTGCGGTCGAACGGGCCGAGGAAGCCGTGGCCGAGAGCCGCCGACTGCACCACCGGTTCGCGGAGGCCGCAGCCCTCGACGTCCTCGCCCGCAGCCGCGCCGCGTTCGAGGCCACCGAGTGACCCTCAGCGCGTGAGCCACTACCCGTCGAGCGCCTCGGCCAGGCCCCTACGCCCGTCGATGCCGAGCTTCCCGTAGGCATGCGTCAGGTGCACCTCCACGGTGCGCACGCCGACGAAGAGCTGCTGGGCGATCTCCCGGTTCGTCATGCCCTTGGCGGCCAGGGTGGCCACCCGGTGCTCGCTCGGGGTGAGGGCCTCCACTCCGTGGAAGGTGCGGGTGCGTGGGCGGTCGCCGGCCGCGCGGAGTTCCTCCAGCGCGCGGTCGGCCACCAGGACGGCTCCGCACCGGTGGGCCCCGGTGACCGCCTCCTGGAGCCGCTCGCGGGCCTCCGTCACCCGCCCGGCACGGCGCAGCTCCGCACCGAGGTCGCCCAGGGCCTGCGCGTGGCGCGCCCGTGCGGGGGAGCCGGCCAGCGTTCGGGCCGCCTCCCGCAACAGGTCCGGCCCCTCCGGGCCGTCGGTGGCGAGGGCCAGCGCACGCAGGGCGACGCCGACGTGCTCGGGCACGCCCCACCCCCGGGCCAGCTCCAGCTCCTCCGCCGCCAAGGCCCGGGCCTGCTCGTGCTCGCCGAGCGCGACATGGGCGAGGGCGGCCTCGGAGCGCCAGGGGTAGATCCACGGGCAGCGCATGCCGCGGGCCTCGGTCCGCCGTCCGCACTCCCGGAAGGCTGCGATCGCCTCGACCTGCCGCCCCTGTGCCGCCCGCAGCCTGCCGCGGACCAGGTAGGCGTGGTCGTTGATCCAGTGCCCGTTCAGGTCCGCGGTCAGCCCGGCGCTCCCCAGGAGCGCCTGCGCCTCGTCGAGCCGGCCCTGCTGGACCAGCGCGTCGGCCAGCGTGGCCGTGGCCAGGACGCTGTGGATGTGCCGGGGGTCGATGCCGATCTCCCGGAGCGTCATCAGGGCGGCCTCCGCCTCGGCCTGGCACTCCGGCACCCGGCCGACCTGCAGGTAGACGTTCGCCCGGATGACGCGGCTGTGCGCAAGCGCGAAGGCGGAGCCTCGGGTGCGGGCCTCCTCGACCGCCGCATCGGCGTAGTCGAGGGCCAGCTCGGCCTCGCCGGCGGCGCCGAGGAGGAGCACGGCGCCCGAGTAGACGAAGGACTCGTCGTCGGCCGGGTACATCCCCTCGGTGAGCCCCTGCCGGACGAAGGCCACGGCCTCGGCCGGAGACTCGCCGCGCATGAGCGCGCGCAGGCCGAGCAGCGCGGCCAGCGGCCGCTCGGCCGGGGTGCCGGCGGCGTCCTCGATCCGCAGCTGCATCAGGCGGGGCAGCACGTCCGGCGCCGACTCGGCCTGGTTCAGGCCGGCGAAGATCTGGTCGACCTCCAGGCGCAGCGCGAGGGCGGGGTCGCTCTCGCGCAGGGAGGCGGCGGTGCGTTCGAGCACGGCCAGCCCGTCCGGGTAGCGGTCCACGGCGAACAGCGCGCCGGCCAGGCGGCGCGCTGTGGCGGCCAGTGCGGCCGGGTCGTGGGTGAGGTCGAGGCCCAGCCACAAGTTGCGGACCGCCTCCGGGACGTCGAAGGAGAGGCCCGCCTCACCCAGCCGGATCACCAGGCGAGCCCGGGTCTCGTCGGCGAGCGGCTCACGCAGCGCGCGGCGCAGCAGGACGGCAGCACGCTCGGCGGCGCCCGCCCGCATCGCCTCCGCGGCGGCCCGGTCCAGCACCTCGGGCACCCAGGGGAGGCCGAGCGGCGCGTGGACGGCGTGGTCGGCCGTCCGCTCCACGGGCGCGCCCTGGGCGTGCAGCAGCTCGGCGGCGCGCACGTGCACCTCCTGTCGGGTGCTGGGCAGGACGTCCTCGGCGAGCGCGGCCCGGATCATCGGGCAGACGAAGGCGGCGGTGTGCTCGGCCCGGCGCATCAGGCCGGCCCGCTCCAGCGCGTGCACGGCGTCCTGGACGGCCGGCTCCGGCAGACCGACGGCTCCGGCGACCAGGTCCAGCGGCGGGGTGCCGCCGAGCACGGCGACGGTCCGGGCGACGGCCCCGGTCTCCGGCCCGGCCGCCGTGGCGAGCAGGTGGAACACCTGGCCGAGCTCGGCCGGGACGAAGCGGGTGAGCTGCGCCATGGCCCTGCTGTCGGGTGCCTGCCCGGAGGCCTGGAGGGTGCGCAGCAGGGCGTGCAGCAGGAAGGGGTTGCCGCCCGTGGTGGTCCGTACGGCCGCGCGGAAGCGGTCGTCCCCGGAGGTGCCGAGCACCCCCTCGATGACGGCGGCGACGCCCTCGCCGTCCAGGGCGGTCAGGTCGAGCCGGTGCCGGAAGAGCGGGGTCAGTCGGGCGAGGGCGTCCGCGTCGGCGGAGGCCTGGGCGGGGCCGACGGTGGCGAGGACGAGCACCGGCAGGTCGCCGGCCCGGCGGAGCAGGCGCTGAAGCCAGAGCAGGGAGGCCCGGTCGGCGCACTGCAGGTCGTCGATGCCGAGGACGAGGCGGCCGCGGGCGGCGAGTCGGGCGGCCAACCGGTGCAGCCCGCCCGGAGTCACCGTGCTCGGGTCCTCGGCGGGCGTGGTCAGGGGTGCGGGCCGGCCGGGCCGGAGTGGTCCGGCCGACGGGGTGTCGGCTCCGTCGAGGGCGCCGAGGAGCACCGGTTCGAAGAGCTGGCGGGCGACGCCGAGTTCCATGCCGCTCTCGGAGGGGTCGGCCCAGGCCGAGACGACGGTGTCACCGGCTCGGCGGGCCCACTCGAGCGCCTCGCGCAGCAGCGCGCTCTTGCCGCTGCCGAACCCGCCCTGGATCAGCACGAGGGCCCCGCGGGCACCGTCCTGCTCCAACATCCTCTCCAGCGTGTCGAGTTCACGGGCCCGGCCGAGCAGCAGGGGGTCGTCGGCGGGACGGCCTGGCCGGGTGAGGACGGCCGCGCGGTCGCCTGCGCGGCGGTGGATCGTGCGGGGGACGGACGTCGGGGCGGTGAGTTCAGGCATCGGTGCTCAAAGGTGCTGGTCGGAGCTTCGGACCGGCCGGCGGCCGGTGCGCCGGATGCCCGGGCGGGTCCTCGAGGGCCTGTCCGATCCGGCGTTGACCGCATCCTGCCGGGCGCGTGTAACTGCCCGATAATTTCGTGCCCCGGGCGGCGGTTGCCGCCCGGGGCACGGTCCGCCGTGTCAGCGTGTTCAGCCGTTGCTGCCGGAGGGTGGGAGCTGGGCCTGGATCTGGCTCATCACGGTGCTGTCGGCGAGGGTGGTGGTGTCACCGACCTCGCGGCCCTCGGCGATGTCGCGCAGCAGACG
>NZ_JBEXKB010000041.1:77390-85473 GCF_040609455.1 Kitasatospora sp. NPDC004669 | reverse complement strand
TCCACCCCGAAGGGCTTCACCGTTCGACTTGCATGTGTTAAGCACGCCGCCAGCGTTCGTCCTGAGCCAGGATCAAACTCTCCGTGAATGTTTACCCGGCAGTACCTAATTAAAGGCGCCGGTCGACACCCGCGTTGAGCGGCACGGCAACCACCGGAATAGGGCGGCCCCGCGCACTGCGTCCTCGCTAGTGTTATTTCAAAAGGAATCTCCAACCCCAGGAAACCTGAGGCCGGGGATGTCAACATATCTGGCGTTGACTTTTGGCACGCTGTTGAGTTCTCAAGGAACGGACGCTTTCTTCGGACCGCCTTCCAGCGGGCCCTCCGGGCGCTTCGTTCTTTCGTGTTTCCAGCTTACCAGATGTTTTCCGCTCCGTTTACCGGAGCTTTTACCATCCGAAATCTGGTGTTAACCGCCGTGTTGTGGCGACTCGACCAACCATAGCGGGTCGGCTGCCGGAGCGCGAATCGGGGCGCGCCGGGGGTCGCCCGGACGGCGGCATGATTTGTTGCTCTCGCGAGCATATACAGCAATGGTCCTGATTCGCCAAGATGCCTGTAGAGTGCGGCGCATCGGCCAAGAGGACTAGACCAGTCGCGGACCGGTGAGGCGCCGGCCGGTAGGCGAGCGGGGGCGTGGGTCTTCGCCCGAGAATGTCAGTAGATGTCCGAAGTTGACATAATTTAGGCTTCAGTTGATCGCGTGCCGCACCTCGCGGCAGCTCGCTGTATTGCGCACTTGGGAGGCACAACCATGACCATTGTGACGTCGCCGCTGACCGGCAAGGTCGTCGGGCTCGCCGGCGTGCCGGACCCGGTGTTCTCGGGTGCGATGGTCGGCCCTGGCACCGCGATCGACCCGGTCCGCCAGCCCACCGAGGCGTTCGCTCCGGTGGCCGGCGTCGTCGTCTCCATGCACCCGCACGCCTTCGTCGTGGTGGACGCGGACGGGCACGGTGTGCTGACCCACCTGGGGATCGACACCGTGCAACTGAACGGCGAGGGCTTCGAACTGCTCGTCAACAAGGGTGACACGGTGACCCGCGGCCAGGCCGTGATCCGGTGGGACCCGGCCGCCGTCGAGGCTGCGGGCAAGTCGCCGATCTCTCCGATCGTGGCGCTGGAGGCCGCTCCCGACTCGCTCGGTGAGGTGCGCGAGAGCGGCGAGGCCCAGGCGGGCGAGCAGCTGTTCAGCTGGAGCTAGTCAAAGGCGGCTCCGAGGTGGCGCACTCTGCGAGGCCGCAGGCTGAACCCTCCGGCGCTACCTGTCTTGTCTCTCATCGGTGGAGAACAGGTAGATGACTTCTCCCCCAACGCGGGGGCTTCTCACTTGGCTCAGTCAAACCTCATGACGGCCAAGCCCTGACCGCTGCCCGAGGACAGGGTCTCAGCGTATGGCGCCGCTCACAGTCGCGGGCCCAGATATCGAACTTCCCGCCGGTCAGCGTCCGGTGGTCCACTCGGAAGAAGGTCTGATGGAGAAGACACTGCGCGGCGTGGGTGTCAGCCACGGGGTCGCGATCGGCCAGGTGCGGCACATGGGCACGGCGGTCCTGGAGCCCCCGGCCACCCAGATCCCGACCGAGGACGCCCCGCACGAGCAGGCGCGCGCCGAGGCCGCCGTCGAGGCGGTCGCCGCGGACCTGATCGCCCGCGGCAACCTGGCGGGCGGCGAGGCGCAGGCCGTGTTGGAGGCCCAGGCGCTGATGGCGCAGGACCCGGAGCTGATGGCCGACGTGTCCCGCCGGATCGCCGTCGGCAGCAGCGCCGAGCGCGGCGTCTACGACGCCTTCGCGGCCTACCGCGCGCTGCTCGCCTCCGCCGGGGAGTACCTGGCCGGGCGGGTCGCCGACCTGGACGACGTGCGCAACCGCATCGTGGCCCGGCTGCTGGGCGTGCCGATGCCGGGCGTGCCGGACAGCGACGAGCCCTACGTGCTGTTCGCGCGGGACCTGGCGCCCGCCGACACAGCGCTGCTGGACCCGACCCTCGTGCTGGGCTTCGTGACCGAGGAGGGCGGGCCGACCAGCCACAGCGCCATCCTGGCGCGGGCGATGGGCGTGCCGGCCGTGGTCGCGCTGCCGGGGGCGACGGACGTCGCCGAGGGCACCGTCGTCGCGGTGGACGGTAGCTCGGGCGACGTGCTGCTCGACCCCTCGCAGGAGAAGCAGGACGAGCTGCGGGCGGTCGCCGCCCAGCGCAAGGCCGCGCTGGCCGCCTCCTCCGGCCCGGGCCAGACCTCGGACGGGCACCGGGTGCCGCTGCTGGCCAACGTGGGTGGCCCGGCGGACGTGCCGGCGGCGCTGGAGAACGGCGCCGAGGGCGTCGGCCTGTTCCGTACCGAGTTCCTGTTCCTGGACGACTCGGCGAAGGCTCCCAGCGAGGAGAAGCAGGTCGAGGCGTACCGCAAGGTGCTGGAGGCCTTCCCGGAGGGACGTGTCGTGGTCCGCGTGCTCGACGCGGGCGCGGACAAGCCGCTGGACTTCCTGACCCCGGCCGACGAACCGAACCCGGCGCTCGGGGTGCGCGGTCTGCGTACGCTCCTTGAGCACCCGGAGGTGCTGAGCACCCAGCTGCGGGCGCTCGCCAAGGCGGCCGAGGGCCTGCCGGTGCACCTTGAGGTGATGGCCCCGATGGTGGCCGACCGCAAGGACGCCAAGGACTTCGCGGCCGCTTGTCGGGAGGCCGGGCTGGACGCCAAGTTCGGTGCGATGGTGGAGATCCCGTCGGCCGCGCTGCGGGCCCGGGCGATCCTGCAGGAGGTCGAGTTCCTGTCGCTGGGCACCAACGACCTCGCCCAGTACGCCTTCGCCGCGGACCGTCAGGTCGGTGCGCTGGCCCGGCTGCAGGACCCGTGGCAGCCGGCGCTGCTGGACCTGATCGCCGCGGCCGCCGACGCGGCGCAGGCGGCGGGCAAGAGCTGCGGCGTCTGCGGTGAGGCGGCCTCGGACCCGCTGCTCGCCGTGGTGCTGACCGGTCTGGGCGTCACCAGCCTCTCCATGGGCGCGGCCTCGATCCCGTACGTGCGGACCACGCTGGCCAAGTACACCCAGGCGCAGTGCCGCCGGGCCGCCGAGGCGGCCCGGGCTGCGGACAGCGCCGAGGAGGCGCGGGCAGCGGCGCAGCAGGTGCTGTCCGGCGAGTAAGCGGACGTATAGGAGAAGGGGCGCTCCCCGCCACGGCGGTGGGGAGCGCCCTTTCGGCGTTTCTCGGGGCCGGTCAGGCCTGGCGGTCGACCCTGACCTGCTCGAAGAAGCGCAGGTGGTCGATGTTGTCGACGGAGCCGGGGTTGACGGCCTTCTCCAACGGGGTGCCGGAGAGGATGCGCTTGACCGGGACCTCGATGCGCTTGCCGGTGAGGGTGTGCGGGAGGCCGCGGACGGCGATGACCTCGTCGGGGACGTGGCGCGGGGAGAGTTCGGTGCGCAGCGAGGTGCGGATGCGGCCGATCAGCGCGTCGTCCAGTTCGGCGCCGGGGGCGAGGACGACGAACAGCGGCATCCAGTAGCCGCCGTCGGGCTCCTCCAGGCCGATGACCAGGGATTCGGCGATCTCGGGGAGACGCTCGACGACCTCGTAGATGTCCGAGGATCCCATCCGGACGCCCTGGCGGTTGAGGGTGGAGTCGGAGCGGCCGTGGATGACGACGGTGCCGCGGGAGGTGACGGTGATCCAGTCGCCGTGGCGCCAGACGCCGGGGTACACGTCGAAGTAGCTGTCGTGGTACCGGGTGCCCTCGGGGTCGTTCCAGAAGCCGGTGGGCATGGACGGGATGGGCTTGGTGACCACGAGTTCGCCGACGGCGTCGGTGAGCGGGTGGCCCTGGACGTCCCAGGACTCGACGGCCGCGCCGAGGCAGGGGGCCTGGATCTCGCCGAGGTACACCGGGAGGGTGGGGACGCCGCCGACGAAGCAGGAGCAGACGTCGGTGCCGCCGCTGACGGAGGCGAGCCAGACGTCCTGCTTGACCTCGTCGTAGATCCAGCGGAAGCCGTCGGGCGGGAGCGGGGAGCCGGTGGTGCCGATGCAGCGGACGGCGGAGAGGTCCAGGTCGCGGCCGGGGTGGAGGTCGGCCTTGCGGCTGGCGATCACGTAGGCGGCGGAGGTGCCGAGGACGGTGGCGCCGGTGCGGGCGGCGACGGACCAGAGGGCACCGGTGTCGGGGTGGCCGGGGCTGCCGTCGTAGGTGACGATCGTGGTCCCGACCAGGAGGCCGGCCAGCAGGAAGTTCCACATCATCCAGCCGGTGGAGGTGTACCAGAGGAAGCGGTCCTGCGGGCCGAGGTCGAGGTGGAGTCCGGCCTGCTTGAGGTGTTCGAGCAGGATGCCGCCCTGGCTCTGGACGATGGCCTTGGGCAGGCCGGTGGTACCGGAGGAGTAGAGCACCCAGAGCGGGTGGTCGAAGGGGACGGGCTCGAAGACCGGCTCGACGTCGTCGGCGACCAGGTCGTCCCAGTGCAGGGCGCCCTCGGGGGCGGGGGCGCCGAGCAACGGGACGTGCACGACGGTGCGCAGGCTGGGCAGTTCGCGGCGCAGCTCGGCGACGACGTCGGCCCGGTCGTGGTCCTTGCCTCCGTAGTGGTATCCGTCGATGGCGAAGAGGACGGCGGGTTCGATCTGCTGGAGGCGGTCCAGGACGCTGCGGGCGCCGAAGTCGGGGGCGCAGCTGGTCCAGATCGCGCCGACGGCGGCGGTGGCGAGGAGGGCGACGGCGGCCTGCGGGATGTTGGGCAGGTAGGCGCTGACCCGGTCGCCGGCGCCGATGCCGCGGGCGCGCAGGGCGGCGGCCAGGGAGCCGACCTGGCGGCGGAGCTCGGACCAGGTGAGCTCGACGGGCTGCTCGGTGGTCTCGTCGAGGTGGAGGATCGCCGGGCGGTCGGCGTTGGTGGGGTCCTCGGCGGCGCGAAGGGCGTGTTCGGCGTAGTTGAGGCGGGCACCGGGGAACCAGCGGGCGCCGGGCATGGCCGGGTCGGCGAGGACGGCCTCGGGGGCCTGGGTGAAGCGGACGTCGAACCACTGGGTGACCGCGGTCCAGAAGCGGTCGAGGTCGGCGGTGGACCAGGCGTGCAGGTCGGCGTAGCGCTCGGCTGCCTGCTGGTCGTCCTCGGCCGGGGCGAGCGCGGCGGCCGGGGCGCCGTGGTGTTCGGCGGCCCAGGCTTGGAAGGCCACCAGGCTGGTGGCGGCGGCGCGAGCGGGGTTCGGGCGCCAGAGCGGCTGGTCCTGCGGTGGGGTGCTCACGGTGGTGGTCTCCCGGCCGGTGGTGGGGACGGGAGAGCTCGTGGCCAACCCGTCCGGTTGGGCTGTCGGTGCAGACCATGCCATGCGATCGCCCGCTGCGCCAGGGTTGGCCGGTGGTGGCCCGGGTGCCTAGCGCTGGGTGAACTCGCCGCCGAACCAGCGGCGGAGGATGCCGTTGTGGAAGTCCCAGACGAGCGGGGTGTCGGCGGTGGCGAGCTGCCAGCCGTCGGTCTCGTCGGTGGGGCGCGAGGGCGGGAGCTCGCTGAGCGGGCGGGCGGGGAGCAGTCCGCAGAGCATGACGAAGCGGCCGTTGGGGTCGGAGGCCATGTGGATCAGGGTGACGTCGGCGGCGTCGGCCGAGATGCCGGTCTCCTCGCGCAGTTCGCGCACGCAGGCCTGCTGCCAGCTCTCGCCGTAGTCCATGTAGCCGCCGGGGAAGGCGAGTTGGCCGTAGCCGGGCTCGATGGTGCGGCGGATGACGACCAGAGCGGGGTCGGCGTCGGGGCGGGTGACGGGGAGGACGGCGACGGCCACGGGCAGCGGGTTGCGGTAGCTGATCTCGGTGCAGCCGGGGCAGGTGCGGGGCCAGGTGTCGGTGCCGGGCGGGTAGGCGGTGCCGCAGAAGTGGCAGTGGGAGAAGGGCCGGTGGACGGTCTTCGTCGATTCGTCAGTGGTCATGGCCGGATCGTAGCCCTGTTCGTCGACGGCGTTCCCCGGGTTCCGGGCGGTCAGTGAGCCCGGTCGTCGCGCGGTGCGGTGTCGCCCGGCGCGGCGTCCCCGGGCGGCTCTTCGCGGGTGGGGCGGAGCAGGGCGGGGTGGAGCTGGCGGGCGTCGCCGGCGTGATAGGTGCGGGCGCGGGGGCCGCCGCGGGCGCCGCCGCGTTCGGTGGTGGAGCCGGTGCTCTCGACGAAGCCGGGGACGGAGAGGACCTTGCGGTGGAAGTTGCCGGGGTGGAGCTTCTCGTCCCAGACGGCCTCGTAGACGGCACGCAGGTCGGGGATGGTGAAGTCGTACGGCAGGAAGGCGGTGGCGAGCGGGCTGTACTCCAGCTTGGCGCGCACCCGGTCGAGGCCGTCGGCGAGGATGCGGGCGTGGTCGAAGGCGAGGGTGATCGGGCGGGAGCCGGTGTGCCCGTCGACGCCACCCCCGTGGGTGTCGGCGGGCACACCGGCGGCTCGGGCGGAACCGCAGGACCGCGGGCCCAGGTCGAGGTCGGCGACCGGGTGCCAGGCGGCGGCCGCGGCGTCCGTCCCGGCCTGGGGGTCGGGCAGGTCGGGGGCGAAGGCGAGGTAGGCGACGGAGACGACGTGCATCCGCGGATCGCGCTCGGGGGCACCGTAGGTGCCGAGCTGTTCCAGGTGCAGGCGGCAGAGCGTGGCCTCGACCTCGGAGGCGCCCTGGAGACCTGTCTCCTCGGCGAGCTCGCGGGCCGCGGCTTCGTCCAGGCCCTCCTCCCCCGCGCGCAGGAAGCCGCCGGGCAGCGCCCAGCAGCCCTGGTAGGGCGGGGCGCCGCGTTCGACCAGCAGCACATGGAGGCTGCCGCGGCGCAGCGTCAGGGCGACCACGTCGACGGTGACAGCGATGGGGGCGTAGGCGCGCGGGTTGTACGCGGCGAGCCACTCCTGCTCGGCCGCGGGCCCGGTGCTGGGCTGGGGGGACGGTTCGTCCGCTGCCATCGCGGGCTCCTCTCCGCTCTGCGCGCTCACCGGGGCTTCGGTGCTGTCGTTCTCGGTCTGAGCACAACGTAACGACTACCTTCCCGGGCGGCAAATGGTTTTCCCGGTCGGCGAGGGCCTTCCACTTCTAGGCTGTGACCAGGAACGACCGTGCCCGAGGAGGCCGAGATGCCGATTTCTCCCCCGCCGGACTTCGCCGCGGCGCTGGCGGCCGGCCCCCTGGTCCTGGACGGCGGGATGTCGAACCAACTGGCGGCGGCCGGGCACGACCTGTCGGACGAGCTGTGGTCGGCGCGGCTGCTCGCGGACGACCCTGAGGCCGTGGTGGCGGCGCACCGGGCGTACTTCGAGGCCGGGGCCGAGGTCGCCATCACGGCGAGCTACCAGGCGAGTTTCGAGGGTTTCGCCCGGCGCGGGGTGGGTCATACGGAGGCGGCGCGGCTGCTGGCGAGCAGTGTGGAGCTGGCCCGGGAGGCCGCGCGGGCCGAGCCGGGCGGGCGGCGGCGCTGGGTGGCGGCCTCGGTGGGCCCGTACGGGGCGGTGCTGGCGGACGGTTCGGAGTACCGGGGCCGGTACGGGCTGAGCACGGCGGAGCTGGTGGCCTTCCACCGGCCGCGCCTGGAGGTGCTGGCCGCGGCCCGGCCGGACGTACTGGCGCTGGAGACGGTGCCGGACGCGGACGAGGCGCGGGCGCTGCTGGAGCTGGTGCGCGGGCTGGGGGTGCCGGCCTGGCTGTCGTACAGCGTGGCGGGCGACCGGACCAGGGCCGGGCAGCCACTGGCGGAGGCGTTCGCGCTGGCCGCGGAGGTGGACGAGGTGCTGGCGGTGGGCGTCAACTGCTGCACTCCGCAGGACGCGGACCGGGCGGTGGCGCTGGCCGCCGGGGTGACCGGCAAACCGGTGGTGGTGTACCCGAACAGTGGGGAGGAGTGGGACGCCGACCATCGGAGCTGGCGCGGCGAGCCGACGTTCCGCTCGGCCCGGGTGGGCGGCTGGCTGGCGGACGGGGCACGGCTGGTCGGCGGCTGCTGCCGGGTCGGGCCGGACGGGATCGCCGCACTGGCGGCCGAGGTGGCGGTACGGCGCGGGGCCGTGAGTGAGCGAGCGAACCGAAGCGGGCGAACCGATCGGAGGTGCGTGTGGGCGAATGCCCCTGCCGAGCGGAGC
>NZ_JBEXKB010000041.1:0-77294 GCF_040609455.1 Kitasatospora sp. NPDC004669 | reverse complement strand
GAGCGAGGCGGGCGCATGAGCGAGCGCAGCGAGCGAATCATCAAGAGGTGCGTGTGGGCGAATGCCCCTGCCGAGCGGAGCGAGGCGGGCGCATGAGCGAGCGCAGCGAGCGAATCATCAAGAGGTGCGTGTGGGCGAATGCCCCTGCCGAGCGGAGCGAGGCGGGCGCATGAGTGGCGTGGAGGGTTAGGAGTCGAGCCGAGCGCGCGGGAGGTTAACACCTGGCCGAGTGCGGGTTACCGAGGGGGAAGGTGCACGGACGGACGGCGGCCTGGCAGACTCGTCCCGTCACCACTGTGGTCGACATTGTCGACCACCTGTCAGCGCGGAGGTATCCATGCCCGGCCCGATCCAGTCGCTCTCCCGGGCCGCCGCGATCATGCGCCTGCTGGCCGGCGGCGAGCGCCGCCTGGGGCTCTCCGAGGTCGCGACGGCGCTGGACCTGGCCAAGGGCACCGCGCACGGCATCCTGCGCACCCTGCAGTTGGAGGGGTTCGTCGAGCAGGACCCGGAGAGCGGCAAGTACCAGCTGGGCGCCGAGTTGCTGCGGCTCGGCCAGAGCTATCTGGACGTGCACGAGCTGCGGGCGCGGGCGCTGGTGTGGGCGGACGACCTGGCCCGGGCGGCCGGCGAGACCGTGTACCTGGGGGTGCTGCACCAGCAGGGCGTGCTGATCGTGCACCACGTGTTCCGCCCCGACGACACCCGGCAGGTGCTGGAGGTCGGTTCGATGCAGCCGCTGCACAGCACCGCGCTCGGCAAGGTGCTGGTGGCCTACGACCCGGTCGCGCGTGGGGAGTTGGGCGACGGCCCCTATGAGTCGTACACCCTGCGGACGTTGACCCGGGCGAGCGACCTGGACGCCGAGTGCGCGCTGATCCGGGAGCGCGGCTGGGCGGACTCCATCGAGGAGACCTGGGAGGGCGTGGCCTCGATCGGCGCGCTGATCCAGGACCGGCGGCGCAACCCGGTGGGTGCGGTGTGCATCAGCGGGCCGGTCGAACGGGTCTGTGAGGACGGCTTCGTGAGGCCCTCGCTGGTGGCCTCGGTGCGCAGCGCGGCGCGGGCGATCTCGCGCGATCTGGGCGCCGGGCGGTTCTGAGCACAGCAGTCGAATCGTCACGCTGAGGCGCGGACGGGCGGTGGGCCTGTCCGCGCCTTGGCGTTTTGTCCTGGTTCTGAACGCTCCGCTGGGTAACTTCGGAGAACGGGCCGAGGGAAGGGTCACAGCTGCGTAACCCCGCCTTGACGTGGGGGTGACCCGGGGAGGAAGCTTCCGCATGACGGTCGACATTGTCGAACGACGGCCGGGAAGATCACTCCCACAATGCGCTCACCCGCACAGCGATCGACCGGCCCACCCCCCACCCCGCACCTCCGGGCCATATGGACAAGGGAGTCTTTGTGTCCGCGTTCTCCAACGGCGACGTCTTCGTCGGCGAAACCCTCGGCACCGCCGCCCTGATACTCCTCGGCGGTGGCGTCTGCGCCGCTGTGACCCTCAAGAAGTCGAAGGCCGTCAACGCCGGCTGGCTGGCGATCACCTTCGGCTGGGGCTTCGCGGTCCTCATCGCCGCCTACATGACCGGCCCCAAGTCCGGCGCCCACCTCAACCCGGCCGTCACCATCGCGCTCGCGGTCAAGAGCGGCGACTGGAGCCAGGTGCCGCTCTACATCGGCTCCCAGATGTTCGGCGCGATGATCGGCGCCACGCTCGTCTGGCTCACCTACCTCGGCCAGTTCCAGGCCAACAAGGAGCCCACCCTCGGCATCTTCGCGACCGGGCCCGAGATCCGGAACCCGTTCCAGAACGTGATCACCGAGGTCATCGGCACCTTCGTGCTCTGCATGGCGATCCTCACCCTCGGCGCCAACGACCTCAAGGGCATGGGCACCCTGATCGTCGCGCTCACCGTCGTCGGCATCGGCCTCTCCCTCGGTGGCCCGACCGGCTACGCGATCAACCCGGCCCGTGACCTCGGCCCGCGCATCATGCACGCCATCCTGCCGATCCCGAACAAGGGCGACTCCGACTGGTCGTACGCCTGGGTTCCGGTCGTCGGCCCGATCCTTGGCGGCCTGGCGGCCGGCGGCGTCTACAACGCCCTCTTCTAAAGGCCCCGTTCCAAGGGCAGAGTCGAACCCGCCGAACACGGGGACTGACCGAGCACGCGTCAGGCCCACCCACCCCGTAATCCCCCGAACTTGAGCCGAGGACCCTCCACATGACCTCCACTGGCAACTACATCGCCGCGATCGACCAGGGCACCACCTCCAGCCGCTGCATCATCTTCGGCGCCGACGGCCGGATCGTCGCCGTCGACCAGCAGGAGCACCGGCAGATCTTCCCGCAGCCCGGCTACGTCGAGCACGACGCCGCCGAGATCTGGACCCGGGTGCAGTCGGTCGTCCGCGGTGCGCTGGAGAAGGCCGGCCTGACCAAGGACGACATCCGCGCCATCGGCATCACCAACCAGCGCGAGACCACCGTCCTGTGGGACAAGCACACCGGCGAGCCGGTGCACAACGCGCTGGTGTGGCAGGACACCCGCACCGAGGCGCTCTGCCGCGAGCTGGGCCGCAACGTCGGCCAGGACCGCTTCCGCCGCGAGACCGGCCTCCCGCTGGCCAGCTACTTCGCCGGCCCGAAGATCCGCTGGCTGCTGGACAACGTCGAGGGCCTGCGCGAGCGCGCCGAGGCCGGCGACATCCTGTTCGGCACCATGGACACCTGGGTGATCTGGAACCTCACCGGTGGTGTCAACGGCGGCAAGCACGTCACCGACGTCACCAACGCCAGCCGCACCATGCTGATGAACCTGAAGACGCTGGCCTGGGACGAGAGCATCGCCGAGTCGATGGGCGTGCCGCTGGCCGTCCTGCCGGAGATCCGCTCCTCCGCCGAGGTGTACGGCGAGGCCGTCGGCGACCTGGCCGGCGTCCCGGTCGCCTCCGCGCTCGGCGACCAGCAGGCCGCGCTGTTCGGCCAGACCTGCTTCGACGAGGGCGAGGCCAAGTCCACCTACGGCACCGGCACCTTCCTGCTGCTGAACACCGGCGAGAAGATCGTCAACTCGTACCACGGCCTGCTGACCACCGTCGGCTACCGGATCGGCGACCAGGCCCCGGTGTACGCACTGGAGGGCTCGATCGCCGTCACCGGCTCGCTCGTCCAGTGGCTGCGCGACCAGCTCGGCATCATCTCCACCGCCGCCGAGATCGAGACCCTCGCCAACACGGTCGAGGACAACGGCGGTGCCTACTTCGTCCCGGCCTTCTCCGGCCTGTTCGCCCCGTACTGGCGCTCCGACGCCCGCGGTGTGATCGCCGGTCTGACCCGGTACGTCACCAAGGGCCACCTGGCCCGGGCCGTCCTGGAGGCCACCGCCTGGCAGACCCGCGAGGTCGTCGACGCCATGCAGAAGGACTCCGGGGTCGAGCTCACCGCCCTCAAGGTCGACGGCGGCATGACCAGCAACAACCTGCTCATGCAGAACATCGCCGACGTCCTGGACGCCCCGGTCGAGCGCCCGTACGTGGCCGAGACCACCGCCCTCGGCGCCGCCTACGCGGCGGGTCTCGCCGTCGGCTTCTGGAACGACCTCGACACCCTGCGGGCCAACTGGCACCGCGCCGCCGAGTGGACCCCGCGCATGGACGAGGCCACCCGGGAGCGTGAGTACAAGAAGTGGCTCAAGGCCGTGGAGCGCACCATGGGCTGGGTGGAGGAGGACGAGAACAACTGACCGACGAGCCGGTCGGGGCCCCGCGCCCCGACCGGCCGCCCGCTGTTCCGGCAACGGGTGTCACCGCGTTTCACCGGCCCGCCGCATCGGGCCGACCGGCCTCTCCCGCAGGGGCCGCACCGTACACGAGAGGAGTAACGGCGCAGCCCGACCAGCGCGCCGTACACAACCACCATGGCAACCATCCCGACCCTGGGCGCCGAGCGCACCGCCGGCCGCACCGCCTCCCGCGCCGAGACCCGTGAGCTGCTCGGCAAGGCCACCTACGACCTGCTGGTGATCGGGGGCGGCATCCTCGGCACGGCCGTCGCCTGGACCGCGTCCCAGGCCGGCCTGAAGGTCGCCATGGTCGACTCCGGCGACTTCGCCGGCGCCACCTCCAGCGCCTCGTCCAAGCTCGTCCACGGCGGCCTGCGCTACCTGCAGACCGGCGCGGTCAAGCTGGTGGCGGAGAACCACAAGGAGCGCCGCGCGCTCTCCACCGACGTGGCCCCGCACCTGGTCAACCCGCTGACCTTCTTCGTGCCGGTCTACAAGGGCGGCCCGCACGGCGCCGCCAAGCTCGGCGCCGGTGTGTTCCTGTACTCGGCGCTGTCCGCCTTCCGCGACGGCATGGGCCGGGTCTCCACCGCCGCGCACGCCGCCCAGCAGGTGCCCGCGCTGCGCACCGAGGGCCTGCGCTCGGTGGCCGTCTACGGCGACCACCAGATGAACGACTCGCGCGTCGCGGTGATGACCGTGCGCGCCGCGGTCGACGCCGGCGCCGTGGTGCTCAACCACGCCGAGGTCACCGGCCTGCGCTTCACCGGCGGCCGGGTCACCGGCGCCGAGGTGCGCGACCGCCTGGACGGCGCCGAGTTCGGCGTCAACGCCCGCCTGGTGCTCAACGCCACCGGCCCGTGGGTGGATCACCTGCGCAAGATGGAGGACGCCGGTGCCGCGCCGTCGATCCGCCTGTCCAAGGGCGCGCACGTCGTGGTCAAGCGCCGTGCCCCGTGGCGCGCCGCGCTGACCATCCCGATCGACAAGTACCGCGTCTCCTTCGCCATTCCGTGGGAGGACCACGTCCTGCTCGGCACCACCGACGAGGAGTACACCGGCGACCCGAAGGACGTCCGGGCCACCGACGCGGACATCGACCAGATCATGGGCGAGGCCGCGCACGCGATCCGCGACGAGCACCTCGACCGCGACCTGATCACCTACTCCTTCGCCGGCCTGCGCGTGCTGCCGGGCGGCCCGGGCGACACCGCCGCCGCCAAGCGCGAGACGGTCGTCACCGAGGGCCGCGGCGGCATGCTGTCGGTCTCCGGCGGCAAGTGGACCACCTACCGCCACATCGGCCGCACCGTGTTGGAGAAGCTGGCCCACGTGCCCGGCACCAGCCTGGGCGAGGACATGTCCCCGATCGCCCCGACCGTGCCGCTGCCGGGCGTCGGCGCGCCGAACGCGGTGGCGCACCGTCTGCTGATCGACCGTGAGCCGGGCTCGCGGATGGAGCCGCTGGTGGCCAAGCACCTGGCCAGCCACTACGGCACCCTCTCCTTCGAGATCGCCCGCCTGATCGACGAGAACCCGGAGCTCGGCCGGCCGATCCACGAGGACGGTCCGGACGTCTGGGCACAGGTCGCGTACGCGGCGGACAGCGAGTGGGCGTACACGGCGGACGACGTTCTGCGTCGCCGTACCACCATGACGGTGCGCGGGCTGGACACGCCGGAGATCCGGGCCGAGGTCGAGGCCTTCCTCGCGCAGCGCGGAACCAAGTAGGCACAGCCTCGCGCAGCGCGGAACCAAGTAAGCACAGCCTCGCGCAGCGCGGGACCAAGCAAGCACAGCCTCGCGCAGCGCGAAACCAAGTAGGCACAGCCTCGCGCAGCGCGCGGGCAAGTGACTGCCGCACGGCGGGCGGGTGTTCGGGACTTCCCCGGGCGCCCGCCCGCTGTTTTGCGTCAGATCGGCCGGCCCGCCTTGACCACGTGCTTGAGGTGCCGGTCCGGGCGGGTGAGTACGGTGATGTCGGCCAGCGGGTCACCGTCGACGACCAGCAGGTCGGCGTGGGCGCCCGGGGCGAGGGTGCCGATCTCCCCCGCCATGCCGAGCAGCCGGGCCGCCGTGACGGTCGCCGAGCGAAGCACGTCGGCGGTCGGCTGGACGGTGGCGCGCAGGGTGAACTCCTCCAGTTGGGCCGGGTGCAGCGGGCCGAGCAGGTCGCTGCCGTAGACCAGGTTGACGCCCGCGCGGTGGGCTCGTTCCAGGGCAGCCAGGCCCCGGTCCCGGACCTCGGCGAGCTTGCCGACGGAGGCCGGAGGCAGACCCGAGGCGGCGCCGAGCTCGGCCGTCTGCTCGTAGGCGACCAGAGTGGGAACCAGGAAGGCGTCCTTCTCCAGCAGCAGCGCGATCGTCGAGTCGTCCAGCAGGTTGCCGTGCTCGACGCAGCGCACGCCGGCCCGCAGGGCGCGGTCGATCGCGCGCGGGTGGTAGGCGTGCACGGTCACGTAGCGGTTGTGGTTCTCCGCCTCCTCGACGGCCGCCCGGATCTCCTCCTCGCTGTACTGGACGGCGGCGATCTCGTCGTGCGGGGAGGCGACACCGCCGGAGAGCAGCACCTTGAGGTGCCGGGCGCCCTTGCGGAACTCGTCCCGGGCGGCGGCGCGCACGGCGTCCACGCCGTCGGCGATCCGGCCGAAGTCGGGGCGGGCCTCGCAGCAGGGCATCGAGTCGGTGCCGAGCGGGCGCAGGTCGCCGTGGCCGCCGGTCTGGGAGAGCGCCTTGCCACCGTGCAGCAGGCGGGGGCCGAGCGCCAGGCCCTCGGCGAGGGCGCGGGTCATGCCGTGGTCGGCACCACCGACGTCGCGGACAGTGGTGAAGCCGCGGCGCAGCATCCGCTCGGCCTCGGCGAGGGCGCGGACGGTCGCGTAGCCCGGGGTCCAGTTGGCGACGTCGGGCAGGTCGAGCGAGGTGACCAGCAGGTGGACGTGGGCGTCGATCAGGCCGGGCAGGACGGTGCCGCCGGCCGCGTCGAGCACGCGGACGTCCTCGGCGGCGGCGGGCGGGCGGCCGGTGCCGGTGGCGGTGATCCGGCCGTCAGCCGCCTCCAGCCAGCCGCGGTCGGTGCGGGTGCCGTCCTCGGGGTGGAGCAGGTGGGCGTTGGTGATCAGCAGTCGGTTCGGTCGGTTCACGACGGTCGTCCCCTCCGGTTCAGTACGGGCCGTATTGAATACGACTCGTACTGAATACACCATGTATCGTTCTCCTGTGAACCCACCCCCGGCCGAAGCCGCCGCTCCCCGACCGCCCCGCCGCCGCGTCCACACCCGCGCCCGGCTGCTCGCAGCGGCGAGCGAGCTGTTCCTCACCGT
Source organism: Kitasatospora sp. NPDC004669 (assembly GCF_040609455.1). Classification (NCBI taxonomy): domain Bacteria; kingdom Bacillati; phylum Actinomycetota; class Actinomycetes; order Kitasatosporales; family Streptomycetaceae; genus Kitasatospora; species Kitasatospora sp. NPDC004669. Next base: position 70,186 of record NZ_JBEXKB010000041.1, on the reverse strand, counting down.
CGGGTTCGCACGGACGAGCATCGAGGACGTCTGCGCCGCCGCCGGCTACACCCGCGGGGCCTTCTACTCGAACTTCGGCAGCAAGGAGGATCTGCTGCTGGCGCTCTTCGACGACCAGGCCGCCAAGCGGATGGCCGAGCTGGAGCAACTGGCCGCCGCCTGCGAGGCGCTGGCGCCGAACGAACGGGCCCGGCTGCTGGTCGAGGCGCTGCTGCGGGTCGAGCCCGCGGAGACGGGGTGGATCCTGCTGTTCCTGGAGTTCCGGTTGGTCGCGGCCCGGTCCGAGACGCTGGCCGAGCAGGTCGCCGCGCACGACCGGACAGTGGTGCGGGCGGCGGCGGACGTCCTGGAGCGGGCGCTGCCGGAGCTGGTGCCCCCGGGGGCGAGTGCCGGGCAGGCGGCGGCGGTGATCCTGGCGGCGCGCGAGGGGCTGCTGGCCCGCACGGCGGCCGGCGGCGCGGTGGCCGAGGAGCTGATGGCGGCGACGGCGGCGGTGCTGTCGGGGCTGCTGGGGCACTGACGGAACGCCGAAGGGGCGGCACCCGTACGGTACGGGTGCCGCCCCTTCGTGTGCGCGCCTGACGGGCTAGATGATCAGGCTCAGCGGCGTGATCAGGGCGATGGCGACGACCGAGATCACCGTCTCCATCACCGACCAGGACTTCAGCGTCTGCCCGACGCTCATCCCGAAGTACTCCTTCACCAGCCAGAAGCCGGCGTCGTTGACGTGCGACAAGAACAGCGAACCGGCGCCGACCGCGAGCACCAGCAGGGCCGAGTGGGTCGAGGACATGTTGGCGGCGAGCGGGGAGACGATGCCGGCCGCGGTGATGGTGGCGACCGTCGCCGAGCCGGTGGCCAGGCGGATCAGCACCGCGATCAGCCAGCCCAGCAGCAGCGCGGAGATGTGCCACTTGCTCGACCAGTGGCTGACCATGTCACCGACCCCCACGTCGATCAGGGTCTGCTTGAAGCCGCCGCCAGCACCGACGATGAACACGATGCCGGCGATCGGCCCGAGCGACCTGCCGACGGTGTCGGAGATCCGGGCCTTGTCGAAACCGGCCGCCCTGCCGAGGGTCAGCATGCCGAGCAGGGTCGCGGCGAGCAGCGCGATCAGCGGGGAGCCGATGAAGTCGAACACCCGCTGGCCCATCGCCTTCGGATCGTCGATCACCACATCGGCCAGGGCCTTGCCGAGCATCAGCACGACCGGCAGCAGGATGGTCGCCATCACCGCGCCGAAGGACGGGGTCCGCTCGCGCTTGACCGTCTCCTCGGAGGCGATGGCGGTCGGGATCTCCAGCGGGCCCACCCAGCGCTCGGCGACCCGGGCGAACAGCGGACCGGCGATGATCAGGGTCGGGATCGCGATCAGCAGGCCGAGTGCCAGGGTGATGCCGAGGTCGGCCTTCAGCGCGTCGATGGCGACCAGCGGCCCCGGATGCGGGGGAACCAGGCCGTGCAGCACCGACAGGCCGGCCAGGGCCGGGATGCCGACCCGTATCAGTGGCACGTTGCCGCGGCGGGCGACCAGCAGCACGATCGGGATCAGCAGGACGACGCCGACCTCGAAGAACAGCGGCAGGCCGAGCACGGCGGCGATCAGGGCCATCGCCCAGGGCAGCGCCTTGTTGCCGGTCCGGGAGAGCACGGTGTCCGCGATGATGTTGGCGCCGCCGGAGTCCGCGAGCAGCTTGCCGAGCATCGCGCCCAGGCCGATCAGCAGACCGACGCTGGCCACGGTGGAGCCGAAGCCCGTGGAGAAGCTGCTCAGCAGCTTGTCGAAGGGGGCGCCCGCGATGGCGGCCAGCAGGCCGGAGCCGATCGTGAGGGCGAGGAAGGGGTGCAGCTTCAGCTTGGTGATCGCCAGCACGATCGCGCCGATGCTGACCAGCACCGCGATCAGCAGCTGGGTGTCGCTGCCGGTGTGCGGCAGGGCCGGTGGGGCGGCCGCCAGGAGGGTGGGGGCGATACTCATGCGCCCGCCTCGCTTCGCTCGGCACGGGCATTCTCCCGTACGCGTCTTCTGACGGCTCGCTCGCTTCGCTCGCTCACGTGAGGTCTCCATTGACGGGCCGCAGCAGCACCACGGCCTTCTCGACGAGTTCTTCGGGGGACGGGCCCACGTCCAGGACGGCGCCGCGCTCGTCCGCGCCCAGGGGTTCCAGGGCGGCGTACTGGGAGCAGAGCAGCGACGCCGGCATGAAGTGGCCGGTGCGGTGGGAGAGCCGGTCCTCGACCAACTCGTGACCGCCGCTGAGGTGCAGGAAGAAGGCACCCGGGGCGTCCGCGCGCAGGATGTCGCGGTAGCCGCGCTTCAGCGCCGAGCAGGTGACCACGCCGCCGCTGCCGTCCCCGGTGCGCTCCTTGAGCCAGGCGCCGATGGCGCGCAGCCAGGGCTCGCGGTCCTGGTCGTCCAGCGGGATGCCGGCGGACATCTTGGCGATGTTGGCCGGCGGGTGGAAGTCGTCCGCCTCGGCGTAGGGGAGATCGAGGCGGTCGGCCAGGAGGCGGGCCAGGGTCGTCTTGCCGACGCCGGAGACGCCCATCACCACGACGGTGAGGGGTGCGACCGGGTGGTCGTGGTTCTCGACGCTGAGAGCCATGGGTGGTGCTCCTTCGTTGCAGGCCGCCACTATCGCCTCAAAGATATGACGTATTCAAGGGGCAGAAACCAAATCGTCATACTTTTAGTTCCCCGGGGAAGGGGTGACCGCAGGGCGGGGCGCCTACGGCGCTCGGGGCGGCGGGGCAGGGCGCGGGCCCGCCAGGGCGGCGGTCCGGGGCCGGCGCGCGCAGGCCGGTGCGGCGGGTCACACGGCGGATCGGCGGGGTGGCCGGAGAGTGACGCGGGGTCCGGGCCGGAGGGCGGCGTGGGGCTCGCGGCGGCGGGCGTCTACGCTGGGCGGATGGAGATCCAGGGGCTGCCCGGTCGAGTGCTCGACGAGCTCGGGCCGGCGATCGCGTCGGGGGAGATTCCCGAGGGCGCGGTACTGCGCGGGGAGGAGCTCGAGGAGCGGTTCGGGGTGTCCCGGACGGTGGTCCGGGAGGCGGTGCGGGTCCTGGAAGGGATGCGCCTGGTCGCCTCCCGGCGACGGGTCGGGATCACCGTGCAGCCCAAGTCGCTCTGGGACGTCTTCGACCCGATGGTGATCCGCTGGCGGCTGGCCGGCTCGGACCGCTCGGCCCAGCTGCGCTCGCTCGGTTCACTGCGGGTCGCCGTCGAGCCCGCCGCGGCCGCGCTCGCCGCCGTCCACGCGACCGACGACGACCGGCGCGAACTCAGCTCACTGGCTGTGGAGTTGACGGTCACCGCACGGGCAGCCGACCTGACCACCTTCCTCGGGCACGACATCGCCTTCCACGCCCTGGTGCTGCGCGCCTCCGGCAACGAGATGTTCGCCCACCTCGGGGACACCGTGGGGGCGGTGCTCACCGGCCGGACCGAGTACCATCTGATGCCCCATCAGCCGGAGCCGTACGCGATCCGGCTGCACCGCGAGGTCGCCGAAGCGATCTGCGCGGGGGACGCCGGCCATGCCGAGGCGGCGATGCGCACGATCGTGACGGGCGCTCTGGAGGAGCTCAACCGGCAGTTGGGCTGAGCGACACCCGGTGCGCGCCGACGGGGCGCTGCCGCCTGCCCGAATGACATGATTTGGCAGCAATTCGGTGGATTCGGACGCATAGTACGGGTTCGGCGGGGCAGAGTGAGGCGAGGGGGCGCGTAACGCGAGCGCCCGTTCCGTGTCCGCCACCGAATTCGCGCCTGGGGGTCGCCCGATGTCCGTGCCACGCCGCCGTCGCCGCCTGCCCGACGAGGTGCGCGCCGCCGCAGTCCGGGCGGTGCTCTGCCTGGCCTTCACCCTGGTGGGCGTGGTGGTCGCGACCCTGGCCTCGTACGCGGGCAGTTGGCTGATGACGCCCGCGCTGATGGCGATGGGGCTCGGGGTGTTCGGCACGATGTGGTGCCTGCTGGAGATCCTGATCTCCCGCCAGGTCGCCGCCCAGCGGATGCGCGGGCCGAACTCCGCGTACCCGATGGCGGGCAGCCGGGTGGCCCCCGAGCCGCTGGCCCCCCGTCCGCTCCCCCGCCCCGGCGGCGCGGCGCCGCAGCAGTACCCGCCCCAGCAGCCGTACCAGCCCCAGCAGCCGTACCAGCGCCGGGTGCCGACCACCTAGCCGTACACCCGTACGACTCCCGATCCGGCGTCAGGGCGCTCCCCTGGAGTCGGGCGCATGAAGTTCTTCCGTTCCAAGACGGCACCCCAGTACGACCCCGATCTCACGGCCCTGACGACCGACCAGGCCGACCACCTGCGCGAGCTGGTGCGCCAGTACCACGCGGGCATCGGCGTACAGGCGACCGTCTCCGGTCGGTCCGTCCACCGAGCCGAGGGCACCAGCAACCTGTACAACCTCGCCGAGTTCTGCCGCCGCGCCGAGCCGGGCGAGTGGCCCGAGCTCGTGGAGCGCCATTTCCGCGCCCTGGCCGGCGCTGCGGAGTCGACGCCGGACGGCCAGGACGACGTCCTCCGGTGCGCCTACCTCCGGTTGATCGCCGACGACGCGATCCCGGCCGAGATGGCGCCCTCCTTCAGCTACCTCCGCCCGGTCGCCACCGGCCTGCTGGAGGCGCTCTGCCTGGACCTGCCGGAGACCGTGCGGACGCTGGACGACCGGTTCGTCGCCGAGGTCGGTCCGGAGCGGCTGCGGGCCGCCGGGCGGGCCAACCTGATCGCCGATCCGGTGGAGTTCGACGCCCTGGAGGGCCCGACCGAGGGCTCGACCCTGTACGCGGTGACCGGCGACTCGATGTTCGTCGCCAGCAAGGCGCTGGTGCTGGACGAGCTTGCCCGCGCGGTGACCGGGCGCGAACTCCCCGAGGAGGGCGCCCTGTTCACCGTGCCCAGCCGGGACTACCTGTTCTTCCACCCGCTGACCGAGTCCGAAGTCGCGGGCGCCGTCAACGACTTGGCCTCGATCGCGCTGCGCGTCCACTCGGAGAACCCGGGCCCGCTCTCGCCCCGGCTCTACTGGTGGCACCAGGGCACGGTCACCAACCTGACGCAGATCGACGAGGCCCGGCGTTCCTTCTCCATCGTGCCGCCCACCGAACTCATGGCGATCCTGCACCGGTTGACGGACGGCTAACCGACCGGGACGGCCCGATAGTGGGTGGTGATCCGGCCGTCCCCGTCCAGGACGTGGAAGGCGAGCATCGGCGGGTGGCCGAAGGAGATGCCGCGCCCGCCCTCGCAGGTCAGCGTGATGGTGGAGACCACACCGGGCGCGACCAGCACCGGCAGTCCGGCGAAGGTGGTCGCGGCGGGGGTGTGGGAGTGGCCGCAGAGCAGGGCACTCACCCGGGGGTGACGGCGCAGCACCCGCGCGAGGCGCACCTCGCCGAACTGGCGGATCCCGTCGACCATCGGTATGTGCAGTTCGACCGGCGGGTGGTGGAAGGCCACCAGGGCGGGCACCTCGGTTCGTCCTGAGCCGAGTTGGGCGTCCAGCCAGTCCAGCGTGCCGTCATCCAGCAGGCCGTCGTGCTGGCCGGGGATGGACGAGTCGAGCATCAGCACGTCGGCGCCGGGGAGTCGGTGCAGCCGGTTCACCGGCCCCTCCCCCGGCGCCTCGCCGAGCAGCACCTCGCGGTAGGGCGCCCTGCTGTCGTGGTTGCCGGGGCAGGTGAGCACCGGGTGCCGGGAGGTCAGCACCTTGGCCACCTGCTCGTACTCGGTCGGCAGGCCGTGGTCGGCGAGGTCGCCGGTGACCAGCACCGCGTCCAGCGGGCCGGGCAGGGTGTTGAGGTACGCCATCACCTGCTCGGCCCGCCGCCGGGCCCGCTTGCCGCGGTCCCGGCGGTGCTCCTGGCCGAGGTGGATGTCGCTGAGGTGCGCGATCGTCAGCATGCCGATCACGCTAACGACTTCACGCCTGCGCGGGAACCTCCGCAGGGCGCTTGAACATCCGGGTGGCGGTGATCTCACCGTGGATCGTCGGGCCGTCCGGGTCCTGCTGGGCCGGCAGGCCCGGGCGCAGGTGCTCCTCCACCGAGATGTACTTCAACCCGGCCCGCAGGTCGGCGTCGTTGCGCAGGCGGATCACCAGCGGGAACTCGGCGAGCGCGGTGGTGTCGAACAGGCCGGTGGTGTAGATGAGCTGGACGCCGAGCGCGTCGGCCACGGCGCGCTGGAGTTCCAGCAGGTAGGTGGCGTTGGCGCGACCGATCGGGTTGTCCAGGAACAGCGTGCCGGCGTGCCGCAGCTGGGACTGGCCACGGTCGTTGGCGCGCAGCGCTGCCATCGTGCAGTAGAGCGCGATGGCAGCGGTGAGCAGCTGGCCGCCGGAGAAGACGTCGGACATCTGGCCGACGCCGACCCGCTCGGCGCGCAGCACCGCGTCGGGCTTGAGGATCTCGACGCTGACGCCCTTGGGGCCGATCGCGGCGGCGACACCGCGCAGCAACAGGGACATGCCGTCGCGGCGCAGGTCGCTGTTCTTCTTGACGGCGGCGCGGGTGGCCTCGTCGATGACCTCGCCGAGGCGCTCGACCAGGATGGCGTGGTCCGGGTCCTCGAAGCGGATCCGCAGGAACTCCTGGCCGGACCACTCGCCCAGGCCCTCGGGGAGCCTGGACAGCCGCTGGGCGGCGCGCAGGGTGGTGAGCGAGGACTCGACCAGACCGCGCAGCCGGTCCACGATCGAGCCGCGGTTCTTCTCCAGCTGGGCGAGCTCGTCGGTGAGCACCCGCAGCCGGGGCGCGAAGGCGGCGGCCCAGGCGGCGGCGTGCTCGGGCAGCGCGGAGGCGGGCAGTTCGCGGATCTGCTGGCGGGCGGGGGTGCGGACGGCCTCGTAGCGGGCCGCGTTGGCGTGCCGGACCAGCGCGTCGGCGGCGTCGCGGACGGCGAGTTCGGCGGAGGACAGCTCGCCGGCCGCGGTACGCAGGCTGCGACGGGCCTCGGTGGAGGTGGTACGGGCCTCGGCGAGGGAGCCGAGGTACGGCTCGGCCGGGTCGTCCGCGTCGTCCTGGTGGTCGCGCAGGCCGTCGCGTAGCTGGCCGGCCAGTTCGTCGAAGTCGGCGGCGGCGGACTGGGCGATGTCGAAGGTGCGCTGCAGGTCGGCGTGGGCGGTGCGGGCGGCGTCCACGGCCTCGCGGCACTCGGCGAACCGGCTGGTGGCGGTGCGCAGCAGGGTCTGGGCGTGTTCGGGGTCGGTGGGGACGAGGTCCTCGGGCAGCTCGGTGTGCGCCTCGCCGTCGGCGGGGGCGGAGCGCTCGGCCTCGCCGCGCAGGCGGCCGAGCTGCTCGCTGGCGGCGGCGGAGCGGGCCTCGATGGTGGCGACCAGCTCCTCGGCGCGGGCGGCGGCGGCCTGGCGGGCCGGGCCGTCGGCGCCGTCGGGGCTGCCGAGGAGCTCCTCGGCGCGGCTGCGGACCTTGTTGGTGAGGCGGTCGAGTTCGGCCGCGGCGGTGGCCTCGTCGCCCTCGGCGCGGGCCTGTTCGGCGCGCAGGTCGGCGCCGACGCCGACCTTCTCGTACAGCTGGGAGGCGGCCCGGTAGGCCTCGCGCAGGGCGGGCAGCGCGACGGGGGCGGTCTGCTCGGCGGGCTCGTCGGCCTGCTCGGCGGCGGGGATCTCGGCGCGTTCGGCACGCAGCGCGCGTCCGGTGCGGCGGGCGTCGTCGGCGGCGCGCTGGGCGGCACGGCGGTCCTCGTCGCAGGTGCGGGCGCGTTCGGCGCGGAGGGCCTGGCGGCGGTCGCACTCGGCGGCGTCCTCGGCCAACTCGCGCTGGCGGCGGGCCCAGTTGGCGCGTTCGCGCAGGCGGAAGGCGAGGCCGGAGAGGGCGTCGGCGCGGCGGCGGGCGCGCTGGGCGGCCTCGCGGTGCTCCTCGTGGGCGGAGGCGGCGGTGGCGTGGTCGGTCTCGGCCTCGTCGTGCTCGGCGCGCAGGGTGGCCAGGGCGGCGGCGGCCTGCTCGGCGTGCTCGCGGGCGGCCTCGGCGGCGGCGGCGAGTTCGGCGAGGGTGCCGGGAGGGCAGCTGGCGTGCCAGGAGGCGAGGCGGGCGGCGAGGGCGCGGTCGGCGCCGAGGCGGCCGGCGAGTTCGCGGATGTGCTCCTCGCGGGCGCTCGCGCGGGCGCGCAGTTCGCGGCGCTCGCCGTCGGCGGCGGACTCGTCGTGCATGGCCGGGTTCGGCGGCACCAGGAAGAACGTCGGCTGGTCGGTGATCGGGGCGATCAGCGAGGCGGCGGCGCCGACGGCCACGGTGGAGCGCGGCAGCAGGGCGGCGGCCTGCAGGGCCTCGCGGGCGCGCTCCAGCGAGGACGGGTCGGTGACGACCACGCCGTCGACCAGTTCGGGGCGGGCGGCGAGGATCGCCTCGTGGTCGGCCGGGTCGACGGACTGGGCGAGGTAGCGCCAACCGGGCAGGGCCGGGATGCCGTGCTCGGCGAGGTACTCGACGGTGGCCAGCACGTCGGGCCCGGGCGGCAGCAGGCCGCCGTCGCCGAGCGCGGCGAGGATGCGGGAGTCGTCGGCGGCAGCGGTGCGCAGGTCGAACAGGGTGCGCTCGGCGGTGGCGATGGCCTCGTCGAGGAGTTCGCGCAGGTACTCGGCGTTGCGGTCGAGCACGGCGGGGGTGAGGAAGCCGGCGTCCTCCTCGGCGTCCTCTTGGTAGGGCGTCAGGGAGAGCAGGTCGGCGAGCCGCTGCTCGGTGGCGAGCAGGGCGGCGGTGCGCTGCTCGGCGGCCAGGGCCTGGGCGGCGCCCTTGCGGGCGTCACCGGCCCGCTCGGCGGCGAGTTCGGCGCGGGAGGTGGCGGCGGCGGCCTCGCGCAGCCGGGCGGCGGAGGCTTCGGCGGCGGTGCGGGCCTGGGCGAGGGACGCGGCGGCGGCCTTCTCGACGTCGGCGGCGTGCAGCGCGGCGCGGGCCGGGTCCACGTCACCGCCGGCGTCGATGAAGCCGGCCTCGACGGCGGCGGCGGTCTCCTGCTCGACCTCGACGAGGCGCTGGCGCAGGTGCTCTGCCTCGCTGCGGGCCTTCTGGGCGGCGGTGGCGGCCTCGGTGGCGTCGGACTGCGCCTTGGCGCCGTCCTCCTGGAGCTCGCTCGCGCGCTGCTCCTCGGTGTCGGCGCGGGACTCGGCGGCCGCGGCCGCGGTTTCCAGGGCGCGGGCGAGCGCGGTGGCGGCGCGGGCGCGGGCGGCGAGCGCGGGGGCGGCGTCCAGCTCGGCCTCGCGGATGGCGGCGCCGACCCGGGCGACCCGGTCGGCGGCGGCGCGGTGGCGCAGCACGGCCTCGGCGGCCTGCCAGGCGGAGTGCAGGGTGCGGGCGTCGATGAGTTCGCGGCGCAGCGCGGCGGCCTCGGCGGTGGCCGCGGCGAGGCTCAACGTGGCGTGCCGGTGGGTGAGTTCGTCGGCGATCAGGCTGTGCCGGGTGCGGTCGGCCTCGGCGGAGGTGACGGCGCCCGCGGCGGCGGCGACCTCGATGGCGAGGTCCTGGGCGCGGTCGCGTTCGGCGGCGGCGCGGGAGGTGAGGGCGTGGGCCAGGCGGCGGGTGCGGCGCTCGGCGGTGCGGTGGGTCTCGCGGACGGTCTCGCGGGCGGTGGTGGCCTCGACGATGCGTTCCAGCAGGTCGAGCGAGCCGGCGGTGAAGTCGCGTTCGGCGGTGAGTTCGGCGCGGCGGCCGAGCTTGGCGGCGAAGCCGTGCACGAGGTCGGCGAGGCCGTCGGTGTCCCGGGTGTCGGTGACGGCGCGCAGCAGCAGGTCGGTGAAGTCGCTGTCGTGCTTGACCGCGAAGAGGCCGGCCGCCTCGCCCTCGTCGGCGTTCATCTCGCGCTGGTAGCGGAAGAGTTCGGGGTCGAGGCCGAGTTCGCCGAGGTGCTCGGTCCAGCGGTCGTGGCCGTCCTCGAAGACCAGGTCGAGGTGGGGGTGGGCCTTGCCCGCCTCGGTGAGGGCGTCGCGGAAGCCCTTCATGGTGCGGCGGCGGCCACGGGCCTTCTGGTCGCCGGCCAGGCTGACGCGTTCGGCGACCGGCAGCGCGTCGAGGGTGAGGCCGGGGCCGGGGCGGAAGGAGTACCAGGTCTCGGCGAACTTGCGCGGGTCGGAGGAGACCTGGCGGCCGCGCCACTCGCTGACCTTGCCGACCACGATCAGCTCGCCGGTGACGGTGTGCTGCCACTCCAGGGCGACGTGCCCGCAGTCGTCGGCGAGCAGGAACTTGCGCAGCACGCCGGAGCTGGCGCCGCCGAGGGTGTTGCGGTGGCCGGGGAGCATCACCGAGAAGATCAGCTTGAGCAGGACGGACTTGCCGCCGCCGTTCTCCAGGAAGAGCACGCCGGCCGGGGCGGGGCGGCGGACCGGGCCGTCGGTGTCCTCGCCGAACAGGCCGATCTGCTGCGGGGCCGGGTCGGCGACGGGCTCGCCGACGCCGCGCAGGTCGAGCACCGTGTCGGCGTAGCGGGCGCCGGCCGGTCCGATCGAGTAGAGGCGGACCCGGTTGAGCTCGTACATGTGCGGCGGTTCTCCGTGAGCGTGGTGAGAAGGGGCGTCAGGGCTCGGCGGTCAGAGCGAGTGGAACGGCAGGCCGGCGTCGGCGACCAGCTCGTCGGTGGTGTCCGGGGGCAGCAGGCTGGCGGTGCCGTCGGAGACCGGGACGATGCCGAGGTCGAGCAGTTCGGCCATCGCGGCGCTGCCGGCCAGGTCGCGGACCTGGAGCTGGTAGCGGGCGGTGGTGCGGTAGGTGCCGCCGGAGTCGTCGGAGACCTTCTGCAGGAAGCCGGAGTCGACCAGGAACATGACGGCCTTGGCGACGATGCCGATGGTGGAGCCGGAGAGCCGGCGGGCGTCCTTGGTGGCGCCGGTAGCGGTACGCCGGGCCCAGACCCGCCAGGCGGCCTCCAGGCCGGGGGCGTCGGAGGCCGGGTCGGTGTTGGCGCCCTCGGCGTCGGCCTGCTCCTCCAGTCGGCGGCAGGCCTGGCGGACGAAGGAGTCGACGCCGTTGACGGTGATCCGGCCGAGGTAGCCGTCGTCGGCGAGGTCCTCGGGGCGGGGGAAGGCCATGGCGGCGACGGCGAGGTGGGCCAGGCCGTGCAGGAAGCGGTCGGTGGTCTCGGAGGCGGCGCGGCGCGAGTAGTCGCCCATCCGGACGGCGAACAGTGAGTCCTCGGCGGCGGCGACGGCCATGCCGGCCCGCGGCGAGACCTCCAGGACGACCAGGCCCATGCCGGTGGCGATGGCGTCGGCGAGGCGGGCGAACGGCGGGTCCTCGCGGTGGCGGCGGACGAGTTCGGCGTACTCGGCGTCGCGGGTGGGGAGCAGCTTGGCCTGGAGGCCGAAGGAGACCAGCCGGGCGGCGTCGGCGACGTCGGCCGGGGTGATCGGCGCGGGGGCCGCGGGTTCGGTCTCGGCCGCCCAGGACGTGTCGTGGTGGGTCGTCACGGGCGGTGCTCCTCGGGGCTGTCGCTGTTGCGAGTGTTCTGGTGTTGCGTCAAGGTCGGTGCCTGGATGGTCGGCGCCTGGAAGGTCGGCTCTTCGAAGCTCGGTGCCTGGCTGGTCGGTGCTCGGCCGGTCAGCCGGCGTCCTTGCGGTCGGCCGCCATGCCTACCGCGTCGAGCAGGGCGCTGCCGACGATCAGGTCGGCGCCGCCGAACTCCGGGTCGCGCAGCGGGGTGCCGTCGTCCACGGCGAACAGCAGCCGTTCCTCGCCCTGGCGGTAGGCGGTGCCGACCGGCGGGCTGGCCGCGTGCACGGCCAGCAGGGCGACCAGGTACGGGAGTTCCGGGTCCTGCTTGCGGGCGTCGGCGAGCAGGCCGGAGAGCCGGCGGGGGGCGTCCGGGGCCAGGTCGAGCAGTTCCAGGGCGGATTCCAGCTGGGCCTCGGAGAAGCGGCTGTCGTCCGGGGTGGCGACCAGGTCCGGGTCGGGCAGTTCGGCGCCGAGGTGCTCGCGCTCGACCGGCGGGGTGAGCAGCAGGTCGACCAGGTCGGCGACCCGGACCGACACGGGCGTGCGCAGTCCGGCGCCGCGGGCGAAGAAGGCGCCGGTGGGACGGACGGCCTGCTCTATCGGCAGCCGCAGCACGGGGGCGAGCAGCTGCCCGTACAGGTCGATGCCGCTGCGGGCGCCGGGGGTGGCGAAGGCCTGCCGGTCCTGCTCGGCGCGGAACAGCGGGCCGGCCTCCAGCAGGCGGGTCTGCAGCTTCGTGTGGCGACGGATGCAGTCCTTGACGATGTCGAGCAGCTCGGCGGCGCGGCGCTTGTGCTCCGCTCCTTCGGGAGTGTGGGGCTCGGCCTCGTCGCGGGCCTTGCGGATGTTGGTGAGAATCGCGTTCTCGTGCCGGTAGCGGTCGGCGATGTGGTCCAGCGCCTCGTCGATGAGGTCGGGGATGGCACGCATCCAGTCGACCGCGCGGACATTACGGCGGGTGGCGTCGAGGGCGCGGCGCAGCGTCTCGGCGTACTGGACGGTGCGGTACCGGGCCTGTTCGGCGGCGAGCTGGGCGTCGGCCAGCCGGCCGCGGCGGATCAGCACCTCCAGCTTGACCTCGGCGGCGATCTGGGCCGAGGTGACGTCGGTGTCGAGCGCGCCGACCAGGACGTTGACCGCCTCGTCGGTGGTGCGCAGGTAGACGCCGCCGTCGGGGCCGGGGACCTCCTCGATCAGCTTGAAGTCGTAGTCGCGCCGGACGTACTCACCGTCCGCGCCGAAGGTGCCGTAGACGGCGCGGAAGCCGCGGTCCACGCTGCCGACGTTGATCAGCGACTCCAGCACCCAGCGGGCGACCCGCTCGTGCTCGTGGGCGTGGCGGGTCGGGGCCTGGGCGGCGACCCGGGGCAGCAGCCGGGCGAGCACTGTGTCGCGGTCGGCCCCGGTGTCGAAGTCCATGTGCAGGGTGACCAGGTCGATCGCGGCGAGGCCGACCTCGGCCATCGCGTAGCCGCCGTACTCGCCGGCCAGGTTGACCTTGCGGCTGTCCAGGTCGTGCAGCGGGGCGGTGCAGGCCAGCGCCTTGAGCCGACGGGCCAGACCTTCGTCGGCGGGGCCGGGCGCGGGCCGCGCGGGGGCAGCGGGCCCGGCGGGCGGCCGGAGGCCGTGCTCGGTGGGCGGGTCAGCGATGGCGGTCACGGTGGACAAGATTAGAGGTTCGCACCGGCATCGACCGAAACGGACCTTGCGGGCGGGCCGGAGAGCAGGTGAGCGGCGGTGTACCGGCCGGATCCAGAACGGGATTTCGACGGGATTCCGCCATTCCCGAACCGGCATTCGAGAAAACGGTGAGGGCGGCAGAGCGGTTCGGTGATGATCGACCCATGATCACCCGACTGGCCAAAGCAGGCTTCGCCGCCGCGCTGTCCGCGACCACCCTCGCCACCGGGGCCTCCGTCGCCGCGGCCGCGCCGACCGACACACAGTCGACCTCCGCCCAGCACGTGACCGTCTCGCAGAGCGGGAACTACCCCGGCGGATTCTTCAGGTCCGGCAACATGTCGGCAAGCTGGGTCTCGTCCGGCACCTCGGACCTGACCGGCCCGACGCACTTCACCGTCGACCTGCCGCCGGGCGTCACCACCGACGGCGCGATGTTCTACTCCACGCCGTACGACTACACGTTCACCGAGACCCTCTCGCCCGACGGCCGCCACCTGGAGGCCGTGCTCACCGGCACCCGGGTGGTCGGGAAGAGCGAGTTCATGAAGCTCAATCTCCACACCACGCCCGGGGTGCCGATCGCCGGCGTGATCACGGTGACGGCCGCCAACCCGAACGACACCGACCCGACCGGGCACGTCTCCCGCTACGACCTCGGCAGCCAGAGCTACCTGCCGGCGACCGTCCAGGCCGCCCCGGCCGTCTCCGGCCTCGACACCACCACCGGCCCGGGCGCGGGCGGCACCTCGATGACCGTCAGCGGCGACAACCTGTCCAACGGCATGGTGCTGGTCGGCGGCGTCCCGGCGCCGGGCACCTGCACCGACACCGCCTGCACGGTGACCACGCCCGGCGGCGCGGGCAACGCCCCCGTCAGCGTGGTGACCCCCGGCGGCACGGCCGCGGCGCCGGTCACCTTCGACTACACCGGCGACCCGCCCCCGGCGCCGCCCGCGCCGGCGGTCGGCAACCTGACCACCACCAGCGGGCCGGTGGCCGGCGGGACCCAGGTGTACGTCCAGGGCAACAACCTGACGTACGGCTCGATCGCCTTCGGCGGGGTGCCGGCCGCGCACGTCTCCTGCGGGCCGTCCTTCTGCTCGGCCACCGCTCCGGCGGCCGCCCAGCCCGGGCCGGTGGACGTCACGGTCACCACGGCGGGCGGCACCAGCGCGCCGGTGACGTACACGTACACGGCCTAGCCACTGCTCCACGGATGCCCGGGTGCCGCTTCGGCGCCCGGGCATCCGCGCGTCCGGGCCGGGCGGGGGCCGAGCGGCCCGGGGGGCGGAGCGGCCCGGGGCGTGTTCGGAGCCACCCCGAGGGCATGTTGAACACGTTCAAATCGAGGGTCTAGAGTCGGTTCCGCGCAGACGGGACAAGGCCCGCCTGCCCTTTCGGCACGTCCGGCGCGGCTTCCGCGCGGCGTGCCCGCCTCGGAGGTGTGCGAGATGGACGGCGACCCTGCGGTCATCCTGCGGCGGGTCCGGCGGTGGCTCCGACTGTTCCTGGTCTGCCTGGTGCTGAGCGGCCTGACCGCGTTCCCGCTGGAGACCGAGACCCGCCTGCTGGTCGACTTCGCCTCCGGCCCGGCCGCTCCGCCGACCGACCACTTCCCGGCCGTCCTCGCCTGGTTCGAACGGGTCCACCAGGGCATCGCCGAGACCAACGAGCGCTACCCCTTCCTGGCCTACGGCACCGACTGGCTGGCCTTCGCCCACCTGGTGATCGCCGCCGCCTTCCGGGGCCCGCTCAAGGACCCGGTCCGCAACATCTGGGTGATCCGCTGGGCGGTACTCGCCTGCGGCGCCGTGATCCCGCTGGCGCTGATCTGCGGACCGCTGCGGGGCATTCCGGTGGTGTGGCGGTTTATCGATATGTCGTTCGGGATCTTCGGCGTCATTCCACTGCTGATCGTGTTGCGGGCGCTGCGTCCGCTGGAACGTTCCTTCGAGGAACGCCTGGCTGCGAACTGAGTCGGCGACCCCGGGCGCCGCCCCAGGGCGCGCGGGCGGGGGCCGCACGCTGGTGGGCCCTGAGGGGGCCCGGGTCACGGACACCGGGCTTCATCCGCAGGCCCTACCATCTGGCTCAACAGCTGCTGGGAGGCGGACGGGCGTGGCCGATGCGGTGATCGATCTCAATGCGGACCTCGGCGAGGGGTTCGGGCGTTGGAGCCTGACCGACGACGAGGCACTGCTGTCCGTGGTGACCAGCGCCAACGTCGCCTGCGGCTTCCACGCCGGGGACCCGTCGACCATGCGCCGGGTCTGCGCGCTGGCCGCCGAGCGCGGTGTCCGGATCGGCGCCCAGGTCTCCTACCGCGACCTGGCCGGCTTCGGCCGCCGCGCGATGGACGTCCCTCCAGAGGAGCTCTCCGACGAGATCGCCTACCAGATCGGCGCCCTCCAGGTCTTCGCCCGCGCCGCCGGCTCCCGGGTCTCCTACGTCAAGCCGCACGGCGCCCTGTACAACCGGGTGGTCGCCGACTCCGAGCAGGCCGAGGCCGTGGTGGCCGGGGTGCTGCGGGCCGGCGCGGTCTGCGACGGGCCGCTGCCCGTCCTCGGGCTGCCCGGCTCCCGGCTGCTCGCGGTCGCCGAGGGCGTCGGGCTGCCGGTGGTCACCGAGGCCTTCGCCGACCGCGCCTACACCTGGGCCGGCACCCTCGTCCCGCGCCGCGAGCCCGACGCGGTGGTGCACGACCCCGAGTCGGTGATCACCCGCGCCGTCGGCATCGCCCGGGACGGCACGGTGGAGGCCGTCGGCGGCGAGCGGAT
Organism: Kitasatospora sp. NPDC004669; assembly: GCF_040609455.1. NCBI lineage: Bacteria > Bacillati > Actinomycetota > Actinomycetes > Kitasatosporales > Streptomycetaceae > Kitasatospora > Kitasatospora sp. NPDC004669. The sequence goes on along the minus strand of NZ_JBEXKB010000041.1, from coordinate 54,271 downwards.
CGGCGTCGAGGCCCGCTCGCTGTGCGTCCACGGCGACACCCCCGGCGCCGCGCAGCTCGCCTGGCGGATCCGCGGTGCCCTCGCCTCCGCCGGGGTCCGGGTCGAGGCGTTCACATGACGGTCGGCGCGGTCCGACGGGTCGGCGAACGGGCGCTGCTGGTCGAGCTCCCGGGGGCGGCCGAGGTCGCCGCCTTGTACGGCTGGCTGCGCGAGCGGCAGGCGGCCGGGGAACTGGGCGAGGTCGAGGAACTCGTGCCCGCCGCGCGCACGGTGCTGCTGGACGGCGTCGCGGACGTCCCGGCCGTGGCGGCGCTGCTGCGCACCGCCCGGCCACGGGCGGCCGCCGCGGCGAGCGGTCCCCTGGTGGAGGTCCCGACCGTGTACGACGGCGCCGACCTGGCCGAGGTCGCGGCGCTGTGGGGGGTCTCCGAGGAGGCGGCCGTGCAAATCCACACCGAGCCGGAGTACGTGGTCGCCTTCTGCGGCTTCGCCCCCGGCTTCGGCTACCTCACCGGGCTGCCGGCGCGGTACGAGGTGCCGCGCCGGGACACCCCGCGCAGCTCCGTCCCGGCCGGCTCGGTCGCCCTGGCCGGCCCGTACACCGGCGTCTACCCGAGCCCGTCCCCCGGCGGCTGGCAGCTGATCGGGCGCACCGCGCTGGCACTCTGGGACCCGGAGCGCGAGCCGGCGGCGCTGCTGGCGCCGGGGGTGCGGGTACGGTTCACGGCGGAACGGGCTTAGGGGCGGGCTGAGTTGGGCGAACTGCAGGTGGTGCGGCCCGGGCCGCTGACCACCATTCAGGACCTCGGGCGACGCGGCGTCGCCCACCTCGGGGTGCCCCGGGCCGGGGCGCTGGACGAGCCGGCGCTGCGGGCGGCGAACCGGCTGGTCGGCAACGAACCGGGGGCCGCCGGGTTGGAGACCACCCTCGGCGGGGTCGCACTGCGCGCCGTCCGGCCGGTGCTGGTCGCGGTCACGGGCGCGCCGTCCCCGGTGACGGTGGACGGACGGGCGGCCGCCTGGGGTGCGCCGGTCACGGTCCCGGCCGGGGCGGTGGTCGAGGTGGGCGCGGCGACCGCCGGGGTGCGCGGCTATCTGGCGGTGGCGGGCGGGATCGCCGTCCCACCGGTACTCGGCAGCCGCTCCGCCGACCTGCTCTCCGGCCTGGGCCCCGCCCCGCTGGCCGAGGGCGACCGGCTGCCGGTCGGCGCTCCCCCGCCGTACCGGGACCGGGCCGACCTGGCGCCGCTGCCCGCTCCCCCGGCCGAACTCGTGCTGCGGTTGCGGCTCGGCCCGCGCGCGGACTGGTTCGCACCCTCGGCACAGGCCCGGCTGGCCCGGGACCGGTACCGGGTCTCCCCCGCGAGCAACCGGATCGGGCTGCGCACCGAGGGCCCTGCGGTCGCCCGCACACGGGAGGGTGAACTGCCCAGCGAGGGAATGGTGTCGGGCGCGGTACAGATCCCCCCGGACGGGCAGCCGGTGGTCTTCCTGGCCGACCATCCGACCACCGGCGGCTACCCGGTGGTCGGCGTCGTACCGGCCGCCGACCTCGCGGCCGCCGCTCAGGCCCGGCCGGGGACGCCGGTGCGCTTCACACTGCTGCGGGGGCGCTGAGGCCGGGAGCGTCGGAGGGGGTCAGGAACGATCCAACAGCAGTTCGGCGATGGCGCGTTGGGCCGGGTCGAGCGCCGTCTCACCCTCCTCCGCCGCCCAGGCAGCGTTCTGCGGCACCCTGGCCAGCGTCCAGGCCGCCGCCACCTCCCGGTCCAACTCCAGTACGTCCACCAGGAGGTCGAAGCGCAACCGCAGCGCCCGACCCGGGTTGCCCCCGGCCCGCAGGTCGTCCCAGCGGTTGCGCAGGGCGGGCAGCAGCTCGAAGCCGGGGTGCCCGGCGAGCGGCTTGGGGTCGATGGCCAGCCAGGGGCCGCGGCCACTGCCCGGCAGCGGGGCGAGGACGTTGCCGTAGTGCAGGTCCCAGTGCAGCAGCCGGTCGCCCGGCTCGGCGCGGACCTCGCGCAGGGCGGCCGCGCAGTCGGCGACCAGCCGCCGCTCGTCGGGGTCGGCGAGGGCGGCGGCCGTCGCCGGGGCCCGCATCAGCAGGCCATCCGAGAGGTCCGTCAACCTCCTTAGCCAAGCCGGAGCCTGATGACTCGTCAACTTCCTGAGCAGTTCGGCGATCACCCCCAGCGCCGCCAGGTGGTCGGGCAGGTCGAGCAGCGAGCGCGACGGGTCCAGGCGTTCCAACAGCATCGAGCCGAAGGCCGGTTCACAGTCGAGCAGCCGGACGGCGCCGCGTCCGCCCCAGGCCCGCACGGCGTCGGGCTCGCCCGCCGTCTCCTCGTCCACCGGCTGGAGCTTGAGCACCGCGGGCGTTCCGTCGGCGCGCCGCACGGGCAGCACCAGCCCGACCACACCGTGGGCCGTCGGCCCGTCCGGGCGCAGCTCCCACCGCTCCAGCAACTCGTCCGCCAGGGCCGGGAGTCGGGCCGCCCAGACGCGGCCCTCCTCACCCAGGAGCTCCTCCAGCGACTCGGCCAACGCGGGCGGCACGGCAACCGGCATCGGACGGGCTCCTCTCGGGCGGTCCCGTTCAGCCTAGTTCGGACTCAACCCGCATTGCGGGCTCAACGCGCGTTGAGCTCATTCCACGTTGAGCTCATTCCACGTTGAGCTCAGTCCACGCCGAGCGCTTCCGCGGCCGCCGTCGCGAAGCCCTCCGGGTTGTCGAGCATGATGTTGTGCCCGCAGTCCGGCACGGCCACCACCCGCACGCCCGCCGCGCGCAGCCCGTCGACGCCCTCCGGCTCGCCGTCCGCCGCCGGGTGGAGGAAGGTACGCGGGAGGTCCAGCCCGAGCAGCAGTTCGCGCATGGCCGGCTCGCTGCCCCGGGCGAGGTGCAGGGCGCTGCGGTACAGGCCCTCCGGTCCGGCCAGCCGCATCGTGGACCACCAGAACGGGCCAACCCGCTCGGCGACCTCTCCCCGCCCTTCGGCCAGGAACTCCGCCTCGGTGTAGCTCGCGATCCCGCTGCTGCCGATCCGCTGCCGACCGGGGGTGATCGGGTCCAGGTTGGCGTCCACCAGGAGCAACCGCGCGACCAGTTCGGGATGCCGGTGCGCCAGGACGATCGCAATGGCCCCGCCCATGCTGTGGCCGACCACCTCGACCCGGTCCAGCCCGGCCGCCGCTACGGCCGCAGCGACCGCGTCGGCATGCGCCTCCAGGGTGTAGCCGAAGTCGTCCGGCCGGTCGCTGATGCCGAAGCCGAGCAGGTCGAGCAGCAGCGAGCGGCGCCCGGCGAGCAGCGGGTGGGCGGCGGCCGCGGCGAAGTAGACCGGCGAGCTGGCGCCCAGCCCGTGCAGGTAGAGCCGGGCCGTCCCGGCGCCGGGCAGTTCGACCCAGCGGATCCGGTCGCCGTTCGGGGTGACGGTGGCTTCGTGCATGCGCACACACTCCTGGTTCGAAGGGCTCGAAGAGGTCGGTGGAATCACGAAGACCATACATCGATACCGAGGTATCACGGAACCGATATATCCACGCCCCGAGACACGGATCTGAGAGGGTGGCCCCATGCTGAAGCTCGCCATCCTCGGATTCCTGTACGACCGGCCGCTGCACGGCTACGAGCTGCGCCGCCACCTCGCCGGGCTCACCGGCCACATCCGCCCGATCAGCGACGGCACGCTCTACCCCGCGATCAAGCGCCTGGAGGCCGACGGCCTGCTGGTCCGCGAGACCGAGCCCGGCAGCGCCGCCGCACCCCGGCACACCCTGCACCTCACCGACGCCGGCCGCACCGCACTGCTCGACACCCTGCGCGAGCCCGAGCCGCTGGACATCAGCGACGGCAACCGCTGGACCACCCTGCTCTCCTTCCTGCGCCACCTCGACGACCCGGCCGCCCAGGCCGCCGTGCTCCGCCGCCGACTGGTGTTCCTCTCCGAGCCGGCCAGCTTCTACTACGACGGCGACCGTCCACGCGGCGCCGAGGAGTTCGCCGACCCGTTCCGGCGCGGCCTACTGCTCACCGCCCGCGCCACGACCGAGGCCGAACTCTCCTGGCTGCGCGCCACCGTGGCCGCGTTGGAGAGCACCGCACGAACCGGTGGACCGGCGGAGCCGACAGACTGACCGAAAGCCGCCGAACCGTCCTTCCCCGCTCGCCCCGCCCGTGTTCCGATGGCCCCCATGGACAACGACACGAACATGAGCGACGAGCGACGCCAGGGTTACGACGGCACGGGCGCGGGCGCGATCACCCCGGACGGCTGCGCGGTCGAGGTGTGGACCCGACTCCCGGTGGGCAACGCGCCGGACGTGATCGAGTCCGCCGTGCCGCCCGGCGCGAGCATTCTCGAACTGGGTTGCGGCGTCGGCCGGATGACCCACCCGCTGGTCGACCGCGGCTTCACCGTCACGGCCGTGGACGAATCCGCCGAGATGGTGGCCCGGGTCCGCGCGGGCGTCCGCACCGTGCGCAGCCCGATCGAGGAGCTGGACCTCGGCGAGCGCTTCGACGTCGTCATGCTCGCCTCCTTCCTGGTGCACGCCGGCGATGTGGCCGTCCGCCAAGGCCTGTTGGAGACCTGCCGCCGCCATGTCGCCGAGGACGGCTGTGTGCTGGTGCAGCGCGAGGGCGAGGACTGGCACCTCAACGTGCCGCGCGAGAGCCGGATCGGGACGGCCGGGACGGCCCGGATCCTCTCCGCCACACCGGTGGGTGATGGGGTGAACTCCGTCCACGCGCAGTACGAGTTCCCGGACGGCACCTGGACGCAGACCTTCCTGTCCCGTCCGCTCACCACGGAAGCCTTCGAACAGGCCCTGGCGGACGCCGGCCTGCGGGTCGAGACGTATCTGACGGAGGACCGCACCTGGGTCAGGGCCCGGCCGCTCGGCTGAGCCGTGGAGGCGCGGCACACAAAGGCCGATTAAAGGGTGAACAAAGAACTGTCACTTTCACCCCGTGCCATCGGCCGCGCGCCGGGCCCGCGCGCGGCCCGGGTCCGCGCGGGTCACGGTCGTCCGCACGCCCGCTCCGACCCGGACGCCCGGATGGGCTGGCCCGCTACTCCTTCCTACTCGCGATCCCGGCGGTGCTCGCCTCGGGGACGCCGGAGCTGTTCAAGATCGGCGAGGGCCCGGCCCCTGCCTGGGAGCCCACCGTCCTGGCCGCCCTGATCGACTTCGCGGTCGGCTACGCGGCGATCGCCTGGTTCCTCGAGTACATCTCGAACAACAGTTTCCTGCCGTTCGTGGTCTACCGGGTGCTGCTCGGCGCACTGATCATCGGCCTGGTCGCGGGCGGCGCACTGACCCCGGACGCGGGTTCGATCAAGTAGAACGCCGTTCCACAAAAGAGATCCGAGACGCCGGATCGGCCGGAAAAGCAGTGGGCCGGGACACCTTCACGGTGTCCCGGCCCACTGAACGGCGAGGAGCAGGGCCCTGGCGTCGCCCCGCAGGCGGGGGCTCGCAGACGGGACCTAGCGCCCGAACTCCCGGGCGGCGGTCAATCGGCCGCGGACGGCGGCGTGGACCTCGGCCTCCTCGGCCGGGTCGGCGGCGAGCCGTCGCAGCCGCTCCAGCACACGCGCGTCGCCCGTGGTGGCGACATGGCGCGCGGCGAGCTCGCGCGTGGACTCCTCGCAGTCCCAGAGGCACTCGACGGCGGGCCCCTCGGGGAAGTGCACATCGGTGACGGCGAGCGCCCGGGCGGCGCGGCCGCGCAGTTCGGAGGAGGCGGCCTCCCCGTAGATGTGGCGCAGGACCGGTACGGCGTCGGCGGCGGCCAGCCGCCCCGCACCGTCGACCAGCGAACCGAGCCCGGTACCGCTGACACCGCGCACGGACATCCAGCGGCGCAGCCCGGCGACCACCAGCGGCGCGTCGACCGACTCCCCGGCGTCGGCGAGCAGGCGGACGGCGGCCTCGCCGAGCGCGCTGTCGGCGCCCCCGCTGGCCGGGTCGGCCCAGCGGCGGGCCTGCGCCAGCACCTCGGGGCCGCGCATCCGGCCGAACAGCTCCAGCGCAGCCCGAACGATCCGGTCGTCCACGTCAGCTGCGGCAGCCTCGATCAGTTCGAGGGCAGCCGGGTCGCGTTGGTCGACCAGGTAGCGCAGGGCGGCCCGCCGGGCGCCGGTCAGACCGCCGCGGGCGGCTTCCAGCAGCACGGGACGGTCCTCGGGGCGGACCACGGCGGTCAGGCAGCGGGCGGCCGCAGCGGCGCGGCGGTCCACGGCGTCGGGCGCGGACGGGTCGTCCTCGGCCCGCACGGGCTCCGGGCGGGACAGGAAGGCGTCGGCGCCGAGGCCGCCCAGCTCGCCCTGGTCGGCCCAGACCAGCACGTCGGAGGTGGACCAGCCCGGGGTGACGCCGCTGCGGTTCATCTGGCGCTGCCAGAGGTCGAAGGGTGACTGCTCGCTCGCCGCGGCGACTCTCGGGTGGTAGGCCGCCCACAGCCGCCAGGGCCGGGGCTCGTACGCGTTGCGGATGAACTCGCGCAGCTCGGCGTCGCCCTCGGGGCCCGGCGGGAAGCGGTCCAGCACGGCGGTGCCGAGCAGCAGCAGGCCGCGGTCGTCGTCGCGCAGGGCGAGCTCGTCCAGGGCCCAGGCCCAGTTGGCACCCGTGGCGGCGTACTCGCGCAGCATCAGCAGTGCGTCCCGCCGGCCGTAGGCCGCGAGGTGGCCCAGGACGGAGAGGGCGAGACCGGTGCGGTTCTCGTCGTCGCTGACGAGGTCCTCGGCGGAGTGGAGGTGGTCCTCGATCCCGTCGAGGGAGGCCTCCAGCTCCATGTAGAGGCGGGCGTAGTAGAGGGAGCGGCTCTCGACCTGCCAGTCAGCCCGCGGATCCCTGGTGACGCACTCCTCCAGCGCGGCGATGGCCTCGGCACGGTCGGCGGCCAGCGCATGAAGCTGCCCGTCACCACGGCCTCGCTGCAGGAGGCCTAGGAGGCTGGCACTGGGTGCTATCACTGGCTCGAACATGAGGTCAGCATCCGTTGCGGCGGTCGTAGTGGCAACGGGATTTCCGTCGCCGGGGTCTCTGGTCGGTACTGCGGTGGGCGCCCGGGCGCCGGAATCACCGAAGGTTACCGCCTCGGGCCCCCTTCCGCACACAGGGCGACGAAGGCCGCTGCCACAGTGGCATATGCCAGGGGAATTTTGCCTGCGATCTGTCCAAATCGCCCACAACGGCGAGGGCGCTGTGCGACAGTCTTCTCACTACCCCCAACGACCCGCACACGGCTGGTCGCACCGAGCGATGGACCCGTCATGAACATGCCCTTAGGTGCCGCCCGCCCGCCGGACACCGCCATGGTGGACGGCACCCCGGCGGGCGCCGACGGCCCGGGCGCCGCGGGCAGCACCGACCGCGCCCGCGACGAGGCGGACGGCGGCACCGACAGCGGAACGGACGGCAGAGTGGACGGCACGGCGCAGGAGCCGTCCGGCCCCTACCTCGGCAACGGCGGCGCCGACGACCGGTTCGTCGGCTCGGCCGAGTGGGACCTGCTGACCGACGGCATTCGCTGGAACGCGGAGACCTACCTCCTCCTCGGCTGCGACCCGGGCCGCGGCCCGCTCAGCCTCGACCGGCTGCCCGACCGCCTCCCCGAGACGGACCGGCCGCTGCTGCGCCGGATGATGACCGACGCCCTGGTGCACGGCCGCCCGGCCGCCGGCACTCTGCGGATCCGCCGGACCGACGGACGGCACGACAGCGTCCAGTGCGCGGGCGAACCCGTGCTCGGCGCGGACGGCACCGTCACCGCGCTGCGGATGCTGCTCCGGCCGGCCCCGCCATTCTGAACCGCACCCCGGATCCTCCCGGGCGAGCGAGCACGCCACCCACCCGCCTCACGACGGCCGAGGCCGCGCCCCGGCCCGTCACCACCCACCTCACGACAGCCGCGGCCGGTTCTTGGCGTCCGCCGCCCGCAGCTCCCGCCCGAGCTCCGCCCGCAGCTCGTCCACGACCGGCAGCCCCCGGTACCGCGCGGTCAGCCGGTACATCTCGCGCAGCCGGTCCCAGGTCCGGTGCGAGGAGTTCTGGCCGATCAGGTTCATCACCATCTTGGCCTGGAACTCCGCCGCGTCCGGCTCCCCGGTGATCCAGTGCACCGAGGCCAGGGTGATCCGGTCGAACAGTGCCGAGCGCAGCTGACCTGTGCCCTCCCGCAGGGTGATCACCCGCTCCGCGTGCCGCTGGGCCAGGGGAGCCGCCGCCCGGTCGTGCTCGGACAGCGTGCGCAGCACCAGCGCCTGCATGCCGCGCAGCTCCGCCTCGTCGAAGACCTGCATCCAGTTCGGCGGCGGCTCCGGCGCCTCCTCGGTGAACAGCTCCTCGGCCTCGCCGAGGAGGCGGTAGGTGTCCTGGGAGTGCCCGATCGAGGCGTGCGCCCAGGCCTCGACGGTGTTGAACATCGCGCGTGTTCTGGGCAGCAGCCGACCGCCGGAGGCCTTGGCCGCCGACATCAGGTCGATCGCGTCGTCGGCCCGGCCCAGGTGCACCATCTGCCGCGCGGCCCGGGAGATCGCCTCACCGGCCCGCGGCCGGTCGCCGGCCTCCTTGGCCGCCTCGGCCGCGATCGTGAAGTACCGCTGCGCGGTGGGCTCCAGTCCCACGTCGTGCGACATCCAGCCCGCGAGCACTGCGAGGTTGGCCGCGACCAGCCACAACCGCTGCTCCACGACCGGATCGTGCCGGTGCGTCAGAAGGCCGCCCACCTCGTTGAGTTGACCGACAACGGCCTTGCGCTGGAGCCCGCCGCCGCGCGCCGCGTCCCAGGCGCGGAACACCTGCACCGAGCGCTCCAGCGACTCCACCTCGTCGAGCCCGACCGGGCCCGCGTCGTACACGTCCACCACCGGGCGCGCGCCGCCCCCGGTGACCACCTGGCGGGGCCCGGGCACCGAGGCCGCGTACGCGACCGCGTCCCCGCCCAGCCAGCCCTTCAGCGAGTCGGCGATGACCGCCCCGGCCGTGAGCGCGGCTCCCGCGCCCACCAATCCACGTCGGTTCAGCATGAGGTCCATTCCCGTGAACTCGGTGAGGACCGCGGCTGTTCGCTCCGGCGACCATGGCGCTGCTGCGGACGGCTCCGCTCCGGACCTGGTGGGCCGGTGTCGTTCCAGACCGAGGTCCTCAGTGGTGACGACACGTCCGAGCCGCTCCGTGAACACGGCTGCCAGCACCCTCGGCACCGGATCGCGCGGGATCTCCCCCCGCTCGATCCAACGCCGTACCCTCGACGTGTCGGTGGACAGCTGCTGCTGCCCCATCGCGGCACCCCGACGGTTGACCAGCCGCGCCAACTCGCCCTTGGACCATCCGGTCAGGACGAACAGATCGGCGAGTCGGGTGTTGGGTCCCCTGCTCAATGAAGCCCCCAGGTTCCTCGGCTTCCTCCGAGGCTAGAGGCTCCGGCAAGTGCCAGGCGAGCATTCGCCACCGTTCGCCAGGGCCCGCCAGACTACTAAGCCAGTGCCCGACGGGTGTGTTGTAGGGGTGCGCCACCTCGCCCCCTGGGTCGGGCGGCGTCCCACCTGGGTCGGGGCAGTCCCCCGACCGTGGCACGGGACGCTCCCGGTCATCACCCGAGGGGGTGGCGCGGCCGGGTGGCGCGGGGGCGCCGGGCACGGCCACGGCAGTCCGGCCGACCGCATTCCCCAGGGTGCGGACGGCCGGAGCACTGCCGAACAGGGGTTCCGACCCCGCGTCCGTGCCCGGCGCCCGCGCACCACCCACCGACCGAAGCAGGGCCGCCGTCGCACCAGGAAGCACACGGCACCGGCCCTCCCCCGCCCCGCGGGGTAACCCGCCGACGGACCGGAAGGGACCACCCTCAGCCCATGTACTCCTCAGCGACGACCCCCACGCCGACCGCGACCCGCACCGCGCTGCGCCCCCCCACCGCAGCCGCCGGCCGTCCCGGCCCGAAGCAGGTGCCCCCGGCGAGCCGCCCGGTGGCTCCGCGGGGCACCGAGGGCCGGTCCACGGACGCCCGGGTCCCGGCCGGCCGTACGGCGCTGGGACTGAGCGGCCCGGTGACCGCCCCGCCGGCCGGCCACCGCCTCCCGCTCGCCCGCCAGGCCGACGGCCAGGTGCTGCGGGCCCGTCGGCCCGGCCAGCCCGCCGCGCCCGAGCGGATCGACCCGTCGGCGCTGCAGACCCCGGCGGTACGGGCCGCGCTGGCGAGCGTCGCGCGGATATGTCCGGCGTTCACCCCGCGCCAGGTCCTGCGCGAGGGCAGCCGCCACATCCTGGTGGCGGGCACCATCGGGCGGGCCCCGGTGGTCGCCAAGTGCCTGGCGCCGCAGGCGGTGCGGAGTGAGTACTTCGAGCAGCTGGTGGCCGACTTCCACCACGAGGTCGCGGTCTACCGGGCGTTCGTCCGGCACCGCCCGCCGGTGCGGCTGCCGCGGCTGGTCGCGGCCGACCACGACCGCTGCGTGCTGGTCATGGAGCGCGTTCCCGGCCGGCCCGCCGCGCGGGAGCGGCACCCGGTCAACGCGCCCACCCCGGGCGAGGTGCGGGCGCTGCTCGGCGCGGTCCGGACGCTGAACCTCTGGCGGCCGCCGAGCGACGTGTTCCAGCCACGCCTGGACTACCAGTTGGAGATCGCCCGCTACCACTCGGTGGGCCAGCTCACCGACCGGGACGCCGGCGACCTGCGCGGCCTGCTGCACGGTCTCAGCCACACCCCGCTGCAGCTGTGCCACGGCGACGCCCTGCTCAGCAACATGCTGCTGGCGCCGTCCGGCCCGGTGCTGGTCGACTGGGAGCAGGCCGGCTGGTACCTGCCGGGCTACGACCTGGCGGTGCTGTGGAGCGTGCTCTCCGGCGACACGGCCGCCCGCCGCCAGATCAGCCAACTCGCCCAGAGCGGCGGCACGCTGGCCCGGGACGCGTTCCTGGTGAACCTGGTGCTGGTGCTGATGCGGGAGATCCGGCTGTACGACGTGCCGGGCGCCGGCGAGGAGCAGCGGATCATGATCCGCCGGCTCTACGACGACGCCGCGCTGGCCCGTCGGGCCGTCCGGGCCGCAGTCGGGACCCGCTGAACCGGCTTGCAACGGCACGGGCTTGTCAGGGCCGGGCGCCGCGCTCCAGGGCGGCCCGGCCGGCGGCCTCCAGGACGGCCTCCTCCGGCGCCAGGTGCACCCGGCTGCTGAGCACGTCCCGCAGGTAGCGCTCCAGCGGGTGACGTCGGCTCAGCCCCGGGTTGCCGGTGAGCGCGACGGCCTGCTGGACCGCCGCGGTGGCGGCCCGGGTGGCCAGCACGTGAGCCGGACCGGTCCGGGCCACGGCGTCCGGCTCGCCCCGGTCCACCCGGAGGGCCAGGCCCTCGACCAGCTCCTCGGCGCCGATCAGTTGGGCCTCGATCTCGCCGAGGGCGCAGTGGTAACGGGGCAGAGTGCCGAGCGGTTCGGTCAGATTGGCCGGAGTGCGCTGGTCGAGGAAGCGAACCAGCCAGGATTCGGCGGCCCGGGCGACCCCGATCGCCACTGCGGCGAGGGCCAGATCCTGCCAGGCGCGGGAGAGTTCGGTCTCCGGCCCGTCCTCCTGCCCGGGGCCGGGGGCACCGAGGCCGAGTGCCAGTTCGGCCGGCACCCGCACCTGGTCGAGGACCACGTCGTGGCTGGCGCTGGCCCGCAGGCCGAGCTGGTCCCAGGTCGGGTCGATCTCCAGGCCCTCGCTCTCGCCGCGGACCAGGAAGGTGCCGATCCTCGGCTCGGGCTCGTCGGTCCGCGCGGTGACCGCCATCCAGGCCAGTGCCTCGGCGCCGGTGCAGTAGGTCTTCCGGCCGGTCAGCAGCCAGCCGCCGCCGTCCCGTCGGGCCACCGTCCGCGGCAGTCCGCCCGGCTGGCCCCCGGGCTCCGCCCGGAGGGTGTTGACCAGGGCGGGCCCGCGCCGGGACTCGGTGAGCAGCCGCCGGTAGCCGGCCGTCGGCCAGGTCGCGCGGCGGGCCTGCTCGGCGTGCCGGAGCAGGGTGAGGGCGGTGACCACGGCCACCGAGGCGTCGCCGCGGCCGAGTTCGGCGAGCACCCGGACGGTGTCGGCGAGCGTGCCGCCCGGTCCGCCGTACCGCTGGGAGACGGTCAGGGTGAGCAGCCCGGCCTCGTGGACGGCCTCGATGCCCTGGTACGGGAAGGTGGCGTCGCGGTCGTGCTCCTCGGCGCGGGCGGCGAGCAGGTCGACCACCCGGGGCAGTCCGGCCAGGGCGGCCCCGACCGCGGTGCGGTCGGGCGCGGGCGGCGCGGAGTGGCTTGAACCGGGGTGGCCGGCATCCGAGCGACCGGAACCGGTGCGGTTCGGAACCGGGTGGCCGGTAGCGGGCTGGCCGGAATCCGATGATTCAGTTCGAGAACGATCGTTCGAAGGACGATCGGTGGCAGGGCTGGTCGTCATGATGCTGGTGCCTCCGGGCGGCAGCGTGAGCTCAGCGGGTGCGTACGGCACGCCGTACGGGCGCGCGGAACCGACTGGCGGCCCCGGAGGTCGACGCACGGCCCGCCCCCGGATTCGGCGCCGACCGGGTCAGGCCGGCCGCCTGCCGCCACGGGGACGAATCCCCCTCAGCGCCCCGGACACACCGCACTGGCGGTACGCCGCAGGTCGAGATGCCTGCGACGGGTCAGCAGCGGGAGACGGCACGGCATGTCCGCGACTGTACGAACCGGTGATCGAAACCGTCAAGCAGTGCCCGGGCCTGGGGCGCGAGCCCGGTCAGCCCTGCTGGAACATGTCTGCCGGAAGCGGCTTCAGCAGCTGATACAGGTCGTCCGAAATCGGTCGGTCCCAGGACGCGATGGTGACCAGGACACCGTCACTGCGGCCGAACTGGGCGCAGAACACGCGCTCCTCGCTGACCTTGACCTTCTTCACGATCAGCAGGTCGTCCCCGAGCATGACCGGGAAGTCCTCGGCCGAGACGAACTCGACCGGCTCGTCGTTCTCCAGCGCCGCGAGCAGCTGCCGCACCTCGAAGGGCACGTCGTCGCCGGTCTCCCGAGCGGGCGAGCCCTCGGGGAGATTACCGATGAACATCGCCGGGCCCCTGCCGCCGAACAGGTCGTAGCGCAGGAAAATCCCCTGGCAGGAGCCGTCCGGGCCGGTCATCATGGCCGCACCGAAGTCGCCGGGCCAGTCTCCCGGGTCCATCGCGAGCACGTCGAAGTCCGGGCCGGCGGGCTGTCCGGAGCGACGGCGGAGAAAAGACATGGGAACATCGTACGTGCCCGGCACACCGCGCTCGCGAGGTGGGTGGGGCACCGACTCGGGACCGGCGGGAGATCGACGCTCAGAGACCAATGTTGACTCTGAGCAACCGTCCGGGCTACGTTCGGTTCAGCACGACAGCCGTTCTGGGTTTCACCCTCCGGGGGGACGGCATGTCGCAACGCGGCCCTACACGCGTATCCCTCACTGTGCACTTGTCGTGCCGAAAAGCCGAGCACCCAGCTTCGTCATCGCACACAGCACAACACACAAGCCAAAAGTTCCATGCAACAAGAGCCAGATCCGCGGGGCCCCGGCCCGTCGCTCCCGTGGATCTGCTCGGGACGCCGCCGCGTGGGGGCGTGCGGGTCCCGAGCAAAAGGTGCCGTCACCCGAGTCGCTCTCGGCTTCGGCGCCAGCCTCCCGGCGACTGCCGGCCCCTTGTGGGCCGGGACCGGCCAACGCACCCCGGTGCGCAGGGGATGACTGGGAGGATGGCCTGGCAATACTGCCGGGCCGCACAGCAGGCGCCGTGTCTGGCCGCGTGGGGGCGGTGGGCACGGCGTCTGCCTGTGCTCATACTCTGAGCTGCGTTTGTCTAACAGTCAACAGAAATTCTGACGGGTCACGCTCAAAGAATCATCAGTCGTGATGTTCGGTGCCGAAATCAGCTGCCGAACCACCCGCGGAGCGGACCCGTTCACCGCGCACTTCCGTGCCGGAGGGGTCCGCTCCGCGGGTACGTGTCGGCGCCTCAGGTGAGGTCGAACTCGCCGTCCCGGGCACCGAGCACGAAGGCCCGCCACTCGGCCGGGGTGAAGACCAGGATCGGACCTTCCTCCTGGCGGCCGTCCCGCATCCCGATGTACCCGTCCACGAAGGCGATCTGGACGTCCCCGACGCCCTGGCTGCTGCACAGCCACTCGGCCCCGGTGAAGTCCACCTTCGGCTTCCCGTTCGGCGCGAGCTCCGGCTGGACGCCGGCCTCCTCGATGTCCGTCCCGCTGTTCACTGCCACTGACCGATCTCCTCCCGACGGCATTCCATGGCCAGCCTAGCCACACCGCCCGGGCCCGGTCAGCGGGTTGACGAGGACTCCACCGGGTGGGGAGGCGGGGCCTCGCAGGAGCGCCGCCGGAGCAGCGGTCGAGGCTCCGTGCCGCCCGCCGCCCTCCTCATGGCCCGGTCGGGTCCCGGTCGGGTCCCGCTGGGGCCCGCTGCGGCTCGTCCGGGCGCGCCGGAGGCGTGTCCCGAGCGACGGGGGCCGGGGGCAGCTGCCAGAGTGCTGCCAGGGCGCGTACGGCCCCGAACCCACCCCCCAGCCCACGACCCCGCCTTAGGGAGCAGCCGATGAGCCGCCGGGACGGCACCCGCGCAGACGTCATCCCCATCTCCGACGCCCCCTCGGCCCACCCCCCGGCGCCCCGCACCCCACCCGTGCCCACCCCGCGACCCCGACCGACCCCCGCCCGGCCGGCCGCGCACGGCCGGGTCGGGATCGTCCTGGTCTCGCACAGCCAGGAACTGGCCACCGCCGTACGCAACCTGGCGCTCGCTTTGACCGGATCCGACTCCCCCGCGCCGGTCGCCGCAACCGGCGGCAATCCGACTGACGGGCCGGGCATCAGCGCGGTGCTGGTGGCCGCCGCCACCCGGCGGGTCGACCAGGGGCACGGCGTGGTGGTGCTCGCCGACCTGGGCGGGGCGGTCACCACCGTCCGGGCCCTGCTCTCGGACGCCGACGAGCACGGCCTGCCCTTCCCGGTCCGCTTCGCCAACGCCCCGTTCGTGGAGGGCGCGGTGGCCGCCACGGCGACCGCCACGGCGGGCGGGGACCTGACGGCGGTGCTGGACGCGGCGGAGGAGGCCTACCGGCAGGGGAAGATCTGACGGGGCCGCGGGCTGACGGGCTTCACGGGCGTTCCGTGCCGTCCCAGCTGAAGATCGCCGGGCCCTGGCACTCCAGGGCGTGGCGCAGCCGCTCGTCCTCGGTGTCGATCATCGGCGGCAGCTCGTCCAGCCCGAACCAGCCGACCTCCAGCGACTCGTCGTCGTTCACCCGCGCCTCGCCGCCGACCGCCCGGCAGCGGAAGGTCAGCACCAGGTACTGCGTCACATCGCCGTTCGGGTAGGTGACCTGGGGCGAGACGGTGACCGAGGCGAGCAGCTCGGGAACGACCACCACCCCGGTCTCCTCCAGGCACTCGCGCACCACCCCGTCGGCGGGCTGCTCGCCGGGGTCGAGGATGCCGCCGACCGGCGCCCAGCGCCCGTCGTCGGCCCGACGGGCGAGCAGCACCCGGCCCCGGTCGTCCACGGTGACGGCGACGACGGAGCTCAGCCAGAGCGGGCGGGTGCCGACCATGGAGCGGAGTTCGGCGAGGAAAGGGGGAATGGCCATGCCGCGAGCCTATCCAGCCACCCCGGCTGATCGCCGAGGGGAGGTCACCGTGCCGGTGGTCGCCGTGCGGGCACAGCGGGGCGAGGACGGTGAGGCCGAGGAGTGGACACGGCCACACCCGGTCTGCCGCTCATCGCTTCCCTCCACGGCGCTCCGAGCCGCAAGAACCTATTCACAGTAAGGGGAGAATGAAGTGGTTGTCCGGGAATGGTGAAAGAGGGGGCGCCGGATTGCCGGACAAGATGAAATTCGGTCGATCTGACCAATTTCACTCGATCTGTTGATCTATCGCTCAACTCTCCCGTCGGGTTACAGCTCGGGTCCGGCTCCGTTCCCGCTAGAGCGTGGCGCGCCGCCGGTCACGGAACACCCCGAAGGCGATCCGGCCGAGCAGCAGGACCCCCGCCGCCAGACAGCCGGCCACCGCCATCGCCCAGGCCGGTCCGTCACTGTCCGGAACCATTACGGCCACGACGATGCCCAGCGTCAGGCAGGCCAGGCCGACCATCGCCAACGGGATCTGGTGGGTGACCAGGGCTCCACCGCTGCACGCCCGGGCCATCCGGCTCGCGCCGTGCAGGTGCAAGGGATCACGGTCCGCATCTGCCATGAGCCCAAGGTACCCCGGGCACGCGCCCGGGGCAGCCCGCGGGGAGTAAGGGATCCGGCACCCGGGGCAACCGGCCGTACGGGGGTGCTCCCGGCCTGCGGAGCCGTGTTCATGCTCCACAATCAGTCCACGAAAAATCCTCGTCCCCCCGGTACAACCATCCATGCGGGGCAGCGGTCTCAATGGCATCGAGTGATCCAGGAGCCGTTCACGGGACGGGTGAGAATCCCCCACCCCCACCAAGAACCGGAATACCCAGGGAGCGGAGCCGCCGCTTCCTGGAGTCGGAGGCCGGGCTCCGCCCTCCGGCGGGACCGCCACGCCGCTCGGCGACCGAGGGGGAACCGTTGCCGCAAACCCAGTCCACCACACCGATCTCCATCGCCCGCGCCAGGCCCGTGCCCGGCGTGCGGGCGCTGCCGCCGCCCACCGGGTGGGCGGCCGACCACTACGGCGCCGACCACCTCGGCGCCGACCCGCACCGGACGCCCGTCACCGCGGGGCACGCCGAGACGGAACGACAGGACGCGCGGGGCGAATGGCTGCGGTTCGCCCCCGTGCAACCCCTGTTCCGGGCCCGGGCCGCCCAGCGGCTCGCCGTCCTCGCGTACCACGGGGTGACCGACCACCACTCCTTCGGCGCCCAGCTCGACCGGCTGCGAAGACTGGCCACCCCGGTCTCACTCGAAGCCGTGCTCCAGGCCGTCACCGAGCGGCGGCCGCTGCCGCCGCGCAGTGTCCTGGTCACTTTCGACGACGCCGACCGAAGCGTCCTCACCCACGCCCTGCCCGCCCTCGACGCGCGGGGCATCCCCGCGACCGCCTTCGTCATCTCCGAGCTCATCGGCACCGAGCGCCCCTTCTGGTGGCACGAGGCCGACTTCCTCGCCCGCCACGGCGGCCGCGCCCGCTCGCTCGACTGCGGCCGCCCGTCCCAGCTACTCCTCCGACTCAAGGCCATGCCCGACCCGGACCGACGCCGCAGCCTGCACGAACTGCGGGCCAGCGCGGACCGCCGACCGCCCGGCCAGGAACAACTCACCCCCGCCGACCTGCTCGCCCTGCGGGACGGTGGCGTCGCCATCGGCAACCACACCCAGGGGCACCCGTGCCTCGGCCGCTGCGACGACGCCACCGTCCGCGCCGAGATCACCGGCGCCCATGAAGCCCTCACCCGCTGGCTCGGCGAACCCCCGACCGCCTTCGCCTACCCCGACGGCGGCCACGACCCCCGTGCCGAAACCGTCCTGCAGGAACTGGGCTACCGCCTCGGCTTCCTCTCCGACCACCGCCTCGGCCCCCGCCTCCCCACCCACCCCCTCCAGATCAGCCGCCTCCAGGTCGACTCCACCACCAGCACCCGCCGCTTCGACACCATCCTCTCCGGCCTCGAACCCGCCTACCGCCGCTGGCGCCGCCAAGCGGTCGCCTGACATCACCCCCCGCTGTGGGGGAAGCCACCCGGGACCTGGCTTCCCCCACGGCGGCGGACTCGCTCCGGTCCGTGCCTTGCCGGGCCGGCACAGGGCAGTCCACGCCCGACCAGCCGCTCGGCTCCTTCATGCGGCAGGCTGCGTGCCTCTCAGGCACGCAGCCTGCCCAGACGGCCCACGAGCTTCTTCGCGGACACCGATAGGAAGCCGACACCAGCGCGAGACACCGGGGGCCGGGAGGCTGTGCTCCACTCCGACACCGGCCGCGCCGGAGCAGCACCTCCCACGAGCAGGCCCGGCTCGGCCCCGGGTGGCCGACATGCCGCCCCCAGCCCGAGGCGCTCGCTGGGGACAGGCGCCACCGCGCGGCTCCCACCGAAGGCATCGGGTCCGGACGCACGTGCCGCTCAGGCACACGCCGTGCC
The DNA here is from genome assembly GCF_040609455.1 of Kitasatospora sp. NPDC004669. Lineage (NCBI taxonomy): Bacteria > Bacillati > Actinomycetota > Actinomycetes > Kitasatosporales > Streptomycetaceae > Kitasatospora > Kitasatospora sp. NPDC004669. The sequence goes on along the minus strand of NZ_JBEXKB010000041.1, from coordinate 36,175 downwards.
CGAGCGGCCAGGCCCGAGGAATGGCTGATTCAGCTCGGTCTCAAGCTTCGGGAAGGCCCACCCCGTGCAGGAAGTCGGCCTGGCCGACTTCCTGCACGAACGGCCGAGAAGCTGCTGGCCGGGCGATCCGTTCGAGCCAGTCGGGGAGCCACAGTGTGAGGAGTCGGCTGGGCCGGCATTCCCGTCAGGGGATGAGGGTGGCCAGGGAGCGGCCCTGGGGGTAGAGGGCGGCGGCCTCGGGGAGGGTGGCGTGGACGCCCGCGTGGAGGACGGTGAGGGTGCCGGTGCCGATGCGGGTGGGGTCGGCGATGCGGCGGAGGGCCTGGGCGGCGACGGCGTCGGCGGAGCCGTGGAAGGTGAGGGCCGGGGAGGCGGTGGGGGCGACGGCGGCGCGGATGCGGTCCTCGACGAGTTCGTAGTGGGTGCAGCCGAGCACGATCGTGTCGGTGCCCACCGGAGTACGCGCGGCGGCGTTGGCGATGGCGGTGGTGATGGCGTCGTCGTCCCCGTGCTCGACGGCGTCCGCGAGGCCCGGGCAAGCAACCTCGGTGACTTCGGCGGTACCGCCGAAGTCGCAGATCAGGCCGCGTTGATAGGCGCTGCCGGTGGTGGCCGGGGTGGCCCAGATGGCGACACGGCCGCCGAGTGCGGCGGCGGGCTTGATCGCCGGGACGGTGCCGATGACGGGCAGTCCGGGCTCCAGTTCGGTGCGCAGGGTGGCGAGCGCGTGGACCGAGGCGGTGTTGCAGGCGATCACCAGCGCGTCGGGTTCGTACGCGGCGGCCGCCCGGCAGCAGCCGAGGGCCAGCTCGGTGATCTTTTCGGGTGTGCGCGGCCCCCACGGCATCGAGGCCGGGTTGGAAGAGAGCACCAGATCGGCGTCCGGGCGCAGCTTCCGAACGGCGGCGGCGGCGGCCAGCAGGCCGATTCCGGAGTCCATCAGTGCGATCTTCACGGGGCAAGACTTTAGTCGATCCTCCCGCCGGAGCCCGTTCTGCGGCAGACTTCCGGGGTGACCGTCCTGCTGTGGATCGCCGCGTTCTCCCTGCTGGTCTGGCTCTGGCTGGCGTGCTGCCACGGCTTGTTCTGGCGCACCGACGTGCGGCTGCCGCCGCGCCGCCCGCCGGAGCGGTGGCCGCGGGTGGCGGTCGTGGTACCGGCCCGGGACGAGGCGGCGGTGCTGCCGCTGAGTCTGCCGACGCTGCTGGCACAGGAGTACCCGGGGCGGGCGCGGGTGATCCTGGTGGACGACCACAGCTCGGACGACACCGGCGCACTGGCCGCGGAGCTGCGGACGGTGGACGGGCTGGAGCTGACCGTGACCATCCCTCCCCCGCTGCCGTCCGGCTGGACAGGCAAGCTGTGGGCGCTGCGGCACGGGGTGGAGGTGGCCGGTCCGGACGTCGAGTACCTGCTGCTGACGGACGCGGACATCGCGCACGGCCCGGATTCGCTGGCCGACCTGGTGGCCGCCGCCGAGAGCAACGGGCTCGGCCTGGTGTCGCAGATGGCCCGGCTGCGGGTGGAGACCGGCTGGGAGCGGCTGATCGTCCCGGCCTTCGTCTACTTCTTCGCCCAGCTCTACCCGTTCCGCCGGAGCAACCGACCCGACGCCCGGACGGCGGCTGCGGCGGGCGGCTGTTCCCTGGTGCGGCGGGAGGCGCTGGAGCGCGCGGGCGGGGTGGCCGCGATCCGGGGGGCGGTGATCGACGATGTGTCGCTGGCCCGGGCGGTGAAGTCCTCGGGCGGGCGGATCTGGCTGGGCCTGGCGGAACAGGTGGACAGCGTCCGTCCGTACCTGCGGTTGGAGCAGTTGTGGCGGATGGTGTCCCGCAGCGCGTACGCCCAGCTGAGGCATTCACCGCCGCTGCTGCTCGGGACGGTGCTGGGGCTGGCGCTGGTGTACCTGGTGCCGCCGGTGGCGACGGTGGCCGGGCTGGTGACGGGGGCTCCGGCGGTGGCGGCGGCCGGCGGGGCGGCCTGGGCGCTGATGGCGGGCACCTATCTGCCGATGGTCCGGTACTACGGGCAGCCGGCCGCGGCCGTGCTGCTGCTGCCGTTCACGGCCTCGCTGTACCTGCTGATGACGGTGGACTCGGCGGTGCAGCACTGGCGCGGCCGGGGCGCGGCCTGGAAGGGCCGGACGTACTCACGGGCATGAGGAAAGCCCGGCGCTCCGGGCCGGGCGGATCCATACTGCTCGGGTGGACCGTCAGCAGATCTCCCGCCTCGCCCATGCCCACCACCCGATCGCGGCGCCGCTGGCGGACGAGTCGGTGGCCCGTCTGCTGGACCGCGCGCTCGCCGGGCAGGAGTCCGGCCGGGCGCTGGACCTCGGCTGCGGCGAGGGTGCCTGGCTGCTGCGGACGCTGGCCGCCCGACCGGGCTGGCGGGCGGTGGGGGTGGACCTGGACGCGGAGGCACTGACCCGGGCCCGGGAGACGGCGACCGCGCTCGGCGTGGTGCGCCGGATCGGCCTGCACCATCTGGACGCCCGGGAGTTCACCGCCGAGGAGCCCTTCGACCTGGTGCTGTGCGTGGGCGCCACCCACGCCTTCGACGGGCTGCTGCCGACCCTCGCGGTCGCCCGTGAACTGCTGGCCCCGGGCGGCCGGTTGCTGGTCGGCGAGGGCTTCTGGGAGCGCGAGCCGTCCCGGGCCGCGCTGGACGGGCTGGGCGCGGTCCGGGAGGACTTCGCGGACCTGGCGACCACCACCGACCGGGTGCTCGCGGAGGGCTGGACCCCGGTGTACGCGCATGTCACCACGGCGCGGGAGTGGGACGACTACGAGTTCTCCTGGGCCGGTTCGCTGGCCGAGTGGGTACTGGACCACCCGGAGCACCCGGGCGCGGCGGCCGCCCGCGAGGCTGCGGACCGCCACCGCACCGAATGGCTGCACGGCTACCGGGGGACACTCGGCTTCGTCACCTATCTGCTGCGCCGCGACTGAACCATCCTACGGAGCAAGCTACTTCTGCGTGCGTGCGAGGAAGTCGTCGATCAGCGGGGCGATTTCGGGCAGCTTCTCCTCCAGCGCGAAGTGCCCGGTGTCGAAGACGTGCAACTCCGCCTCGGGCAGGTCGCGCAGGTAGGCGCGGGCACCGGCCTCGGTGAAGAACGGGTCGCCCAGCCCCCAAACCACCAGCGTGGGCGGCTGATTGGTGCGCAGCCACTCCTGCCAGGCCGGGTAGAGCTCGACGTTGGAGAAGTAGTCGAGGGCCAGTTCGACCTGGATGTCCTTGCGGCCGGGCAGATCGAGGAAGTGCTGGTCGAGCGTCCAGCCGTCGGGGGCGACCAGGCTCGGGTCGCCGGTGCCGCCCTCGTACTGACTGCGGGTGATCTCCGGGGTGAGGATCGACCGGGCGGCGCCCTCGGCGCCCGGGACGCCGCGCTTGTTGGCGATGAACTCCCTCGCCTGGTCGGAGAGTCCCTCCTCGTAGGCATTGCCGTTCTGGACCACCAGGCCGGTGATCCACTCGGGCCGGCGGGTGGCCAGGCGCAGGCCGACGGGTGCACCGAAGTCGAAGACGTACAGCGCGAAGCGGTCCAGGTCGAGCGCGAGGCAGAAGCGTTCGAGCACGTCGGCGAGGGTGTCGAAGCGGTAGCGGAAGGCGTCGGGCGCGGGGCTGTCGCTGTGGCCGAAGCCCGGGTAGTCGGGGGCTATCAGGCGGTAGCGGGTGCCGAGCGCGTCGAGCAGCCGGGCGTACTGGTGCGAGGCCGAGGGGAAGCCGTGCAGCAGCAGAAGGACGGGAGCGTCGGCCGGGCCGGTTTCACGGTAGAAGACGCGCAGGCCGTCGAGGTCGACGTAGCGGTGGTGGACGTGCGGGATCGTCAGCTCGCTCATGCTAACCATTAAACAGGATCTGAATGGTTAGACAAGGGGCGGGCTGACCACACGTCACCGGTCGGGCCGCGCTCAGCGCTTCTGCAGCTGCTCCTGCTGCACCAGGTAGTTCAGCACCTCGGGCATCGCCTCCACGCCGCCCGCCTTGGTCGGCGAGGTGCGGTACTCACCCTGGACGACCACGGTCGGCAGCTCGTTGATGCCGTAGCGGACGAACTGGGCGGCCGCGTCGTCCACCGACTCGCGCACCTCGGTGGAGCGGTAGGCCTGGCGGAACAGCTGGGCGTCGACGCCGTGGCGCACCGCCCAGTCGACGGCGGCGGCCTCGGTGGTGAGGTCGGCCCGGTCGTCGTGGATCGAGCGGAAGGCGCCGGTCTGCAGGCGCTCGACCAGGCCGAGGCGCTCCAGCGTGTAGTACAGGCGCGCATGGGCACGCTGGGCGCCCTCCTCCGGGCTGCCCGGCCAGATCGCCGGGACCCGGCGCAGCGCGACGTCCGCCCGGTGCTTCTCCGCCCAGGTCTGCAGCGGCTGTTCGAGCTGCTGGGAGTGGTCGCAGTCGTACCAGAAGAACTCGACCGCCTCGGTACGGGCGCTCTCGCGCACCGGCTGCGGGGGGTCGAGCTTGACGAACTGGACGCCCTCGGAGGGGGGTTCGTGGGACACCGCGCCGGCCTGGACGGGGGATGCGGCGATCCCGGCGGCGACGGCGAGCAGGACGGTTGACCGCAGCAGCGACTTCGAGTTCACATCGGGAAGTCTGCTGGTGACGGTTCGTTTCCGACGAGTCGGTACGGAGCGGCGGGCCCGGATTCGCCCGAACGGCGCAGCTGGGCCCGCGAACGAGCCGCCCCTCAGCGCGAGTCGGAAGCGCCGGTCCACACCTCGGCGACCAGCCGCTGCCAGTCGTCCACCACCGCGCCGAGCTCGAAGTGCTCCAGCGCGTGTGCCCGGGCGGCCGCGCCGAGGCCCGCCCGGTTGCAGGCGAGTACCTTGGCGAGTGCCTCGGCCAGGGCGAGCGGGTCCCCCGGGGCGACCAGCGCGCCGGTGGCGCCGTCCCGGACCACCTCGCGCACCCAGCCGACGTCGGTGGCGACGGCGGGCACCCCGGCCAGCGCCGCCTCGATCAGCGCACCGGGCACGCCCTCGCTGTCGCTGGTGAGCAGCAGTGCGTCGGCGGCCCGGTAGAGCGGGACGGGGTCGGGCAGGGGGCCGAGGAAGTGGGCGCGGGCGGCCGCCGGGTGGCGGGCCAGGGTCTCGCGCAGCGGGCCGTCCCCGGCGACGGCCAGCCGGACGTCGGGCAGCCGGTCGAGCACGTCGAGGGCGAGGTCGAGCCGCTTCTCCGGCGCTATCGCACCGATCCAGGCGACCAGCAGGACGTCCGCGGGCAGGCCCAGGGCGTGCCGGGCGGCGCGCCGCTCGGCCCGGCCGTCGGCGGGCGGATAGCTCTCGGCGGCACGGGAGTTGGGTATCACCCGGACCTTGCCCCCGGGGAGCTGGAACTGCCCCTCCAGGACCTCGCGCGCCTCGTCGGTGAGCGTGGTGACGGCGGCGGCGCGGTGCATCAGCGCGCCGCCGCGCAGTCTGCGCAGCCGGTTGGCGGTCCAGTAGCGGGGGTGGCCGACCGAGACGTAGACGAAGGGGGTGCGGGTGCCGGCCAGGGCGAGGGCGCAGGCGGCCAGGGTGTCGGAGCCGTGGGCGAGCACCACGTCGGCGGCGCGGGCGGCGGAGCGCAGCGCGCGCAGGGTGCTCGGACGCAGCCGGCCGGGGCCGAGGACGGCGGCGGCGCGCAGACCGGCGGTGTCGGGGCACTCCTCGTCGCAGGTGCCCGGAACGACCGTCTCCGCGGTGCACACCCCCGAAGCGACCGCACCCGACCGGGCGGGTGGCGAGGCCGGGTGCGGGGCGAGGGCGCACAGCGCGGAGGCCTGGCCTCGGCGGCGCAGTTCCCGGTGGAGGTCACGGGCGAAGTTCTGGGCACCGCCCCGGCGCGAGTCGCTGATCAGATGCAGGACGCGCGGGCGAGCTCCGGCCGAATCGGCCGCCGTGTGGTCGGGCATGGACAGACCTTGGCACAGCACCACGCCCGGTACAGCCCCTTCGCGCAACCCGGTGGTGGCCAGTGCGCCCGCGCCCGTACACCCGATGTGCGCCGAAGACCCGCCGTCGTGCGCCGGTTGCGACCGCTGTGCGCCCCGTCTCGCCCCGGGCCGCTCCGGACGGCCGCCCCTCCGCTCCGCCGCGCTCCGCCTCAAGTCGCCGGCCGGATCAAGTCGCAGGCCGTGCCGCCCGGTTGTTCGGCCGCGACGCTGCCGATAGGCCGGTACGCGGAGCGCCCGCGCGCCGCCCGGAAAGGCCGGGCACCGGTGAGCGGCCGGTTACGCGGATCGGGTGAACGCGGTTGGACCTCGGCCCGGGCCGCTCGGCAGGATGTCCACCCGGGGCGGCCCCGCTCCATCCCATCTCCCCCTTCTCCGTTCGGATTTGGAGTCACCCGGTGTTCAAGGGATTCCGCGGCTTCCTGCTGCGCGGCAACGTGGTGGACCTCGCGGTCGGCATCGTGATCGGCGCGGCCTTCACCGCCGTCGTCACCGGGTTCGTCAGCGCCTTCCTCACCCCGCTGGTCGGGGTCGCCACCGGCGCGGTCGGCGACTTCACCCAGAAGACCTTCGACGTGGGCGGCACCAAGTTCCCGTACGGCCTCTTCGTCAACGCGCTGATCGGGTTCGTGCTGGTCAGCGCGGTGATCTACTTCGCCGTGGTGGTGCCGGTCGGCAAGCTGCGGGCCCGCTTCGAGTCGGCCGAGCCGACGCCGGTCGCCAAGGTGGACTGCCCGGAGTGTCTGAGCTCGATCCCGGCCGCCGCGACCCGCTGCTCCTTCTGCACGTCCGAAATCGCCGCCCGGCCCGCCCTGCCCGCGCAGAGCCAGGCACTGCAGGCGCACTGACGGCCCCGCAGGCAGCCCCCACCGCTCGGACCGGCGCCCGGATCGCCCGCTGTGGGCACTGACGGGAAATTTATTCCCCAAACATTCACGAGCTCCCGTCGCACCGCTGGCAGGGGCTCGAATGCGCCGGCGCACGCCCTGTCCGCAAAAGTTTCTCCGCAGGGCCCACGGTCGGCCATCGGCCGGTCACCGCAAGGTCATGCGGCAGCCTCGTCCGGGTGCTGTTCGATCACTGACGGGGCGCCAGGGTTGTCCGGAACTGAGCGCCAATTTGTCCGTTCTTCCCACTTTCGAAACCTTTGTGCGAGCGAAGACTGTGTAAACACTCGAACTGCTCCCCCTCCCACTCTCCTCAGCAGGCGCATTGTGGGCTTACCGTATGCCCCATGACCTCGCCCCGCTCCTACGACGGAGTCGGCTACCCCTCTCCGTCCTTCTCCTCCGGCACGCCGATTTACGACAGCCTCGTGGCTGAGCGCGGCGTCCCGCAGATCGCACCCATCAATGTGCCGGCCGCCCTGCCGCCGGCGCTGTCGTCCGGATACGGATCAGGCCTCGCCCCGTCCTACGAGAACCGGTACGGCAACGGGTACGAGAGTGCTGGCAGCAACCTCCCCGCGCTGCCGCCCGCCCGCCTCGCCCTGGGCCCCGGCCCGAGCAGCGGCCCCTCCGCCGGCCCCGCCACGGCGTACATCCCCGCGCAGCCCGCGCCGGCGTACGCCGCCGCTCCGCAGCCGCCCGTCCCCGGTTACAGCGCCCCCCAGCCGTACCAGCGGCCGCAGCCCGCCGCCCCGGCGTTCGCGCAGACCGCCAGCGGTGGCTACCAGCCGACCGGCGGCCAGAGCTTCGGCGGCCAGAACACCTTCATCGGCCAGGGCGGCCCGCAGGCCTTCGGCGCTCAGCCGAACGGCGGCCCGGCCGGTTTCGGCCACGGCCAGCCGCAGGGCGGTCCGCAGAGCTTCGGCGGCCAGCAGTCCTTCGGCGGCCCGAACCCGGCCGGCCCCGGCTTCCAGGGTCAGGGCGGCGACCAGGGCTTCGGCGGCGCCCAGCTGCGCCCGGCCATGGCTCCGGTCGCGCCGGTCCGCCCGATGCAGCCGCAGCGCCCGGGCCCGTACGGCGAGCCCGGCAACTTCCAGGGCGGCTACCAGTCGCAGGCCCAGGGCTACTGAGCCCCTGGCACCACAGGGCCGAACCCCACCCGGCCCGCACCCGCACCACCTGAGCACCACCCGGCGACCCCTGAACGCCGGGCGAACGGAGAAACGGGTCATCCACGGACCGCCCGGAACGCCCCCCACGGCGTCCCGGGCGGTCCGTGCGCGTACGGGGAGATCCGGGGGCCGCGCGGGTGGCCGCAGCGCTGCTGGCAGGATGGGGGAATGCGCCTCACCGGACTCCACGTCTACCCCGTCAAATCGATGTACCGCCTGAGCCCGGACACCGCCGCGGTCCAGCCCTGGGGTCTGGCCGGAGACCGCCGCTGGATGCTCGCCGATCCCACCGGACGCTTCGTCAGCCAGCGCGAGAACGCCGCCCTCGGACAGATCCGGGTCGCCCTGCTGCCCGACGGCGCACTGTCGCTGACCGCCCCCGACGGCTCCCGGATCGAGGTCACCGCCCCCGCCGTCGCGGCCGGCGACCCGCTCGCCGAGGTCGAGGTCTGGGGCACCCGCTTCCGCGCCGTCGAGGCCGCCGAGAAGGCGCACGGCTGGATCGCCGAACACCTCGGCGAGTACCGCCTCGTGCACCTGGACGACCCCCGTGCCCGGCCCGTCGACCCGGAGTACGGCGAGCCCGGCGACACCGTCTCGATGGCCGACGGCTTCCCGCTGCTACTCACCACCACCGCCTCGCTGGACCGGCTCAACGAGCTGATCGCCGCCGAGCACCCGGACGGCCACGAGACCCTGCCGATGGAGCGCTTCCGCCCCAACGTGGTCGTCGCCGACTCCGAGGCCTGGGCCGAGGACGGCTGGCGCCGGATCCGGATCGGCTCGCTCACCTTCAAGGTGGTCAAGCCCTGCGGCCGCTGCGTGGTCACCACCACCGACCAGGAGAGCGGCGAGCGGCGCGGCCCCGAGCCGCTGCGCACCCTGGCCCGACACCACCGCCTGTTGCGCAAGGCCGCGTTCGGGCAGAACCTGATCCCCGAGCGCCCGGCCGGCGTCGAGGGCGACGTGCTCGGCGCGCTGCGGCTCGGCGACGACGTCGAGGTGCTGGAGGACGGAGCTCACTGGCCCGCCGACGGGCGCTGACGAGCCGGAACGAAGGAGCGCCCCGGGGCACGGCATGCGCTCCGGCTCCCCGGGCGGCGGTACGGAACCCAGGCTGTGCGCGCTCGTTGAACAAGTGGTCGGAACCTGTGGCCGCGGTGGGTGCTAGCGGTGTCCGCGCACCCGCGGGCGGCCGGAGCACCCATACAGGCGCGCTACGGTGGGGCGGACGGCCCGCGCACCCCGCGCGTACGGCCCGTTGATCGCCGGCACGAAGGTGGGGACGACAGACCGTCATGGCTGAGCACAGGGTCCGGGTCACCCAGGACAGCGCATCCCGCTGGCGTCGCCGCGCGGGCGAGTACGACACGCTCGCGGAGGCCCTGGCGGCCGCCGAACCGGGCGACACCGTGACCGTCCGGCCGGGGACCTTCCGGGAGAACGTGCTGCTGGACAAGCCGGTGACGATCGTGCCGGCCCAGGGCCCGGGCACCGTCCGGATCGAGCCGGCCTCCGGGGTGGCGCTCACCGTCACCGCCGCCGCGACCGTACGCGACCTGGTGATCGAGGGCGGCGACAGCTCCAGCCCGGCCGTCCTGGTCACCGGCCCGCAGGCGACGCCCGCGTTCAGCGGCTGCCGGGTCGAGACCCGCTCCGCCACCGGGATCGAGGTCGGCGGCGGCGCCCGGCCGAGCCTGCGCGGCTGCGTGGTCGCCAACCCCGGCGGTCTCGGACTGCGGCTGCGCGGCGAGGGGACCGCCGCCGCCTTCGAGGACTGCGAGGTCGCCGCGGCCGGCCAGGCCGGGCTCGCCGTCCTCGGCGGCGCGACCGCCGCGCTGGACCGCTGCCGCGTCCACCACACCTCCGGCGCCGGAGTGCTGCTCTCCGACCCGGGCAGCGCGGCCGAACTGACCGGTTGCGAGATCTACGAGATCCGCGGCAGCGGCGTGCAGGCCGAGGCGCAGGCCGGCGGACGACTGGTCGACTGCGAGATCCACCGGGTCACCGGCAACGGCCTGACCCTGGACGGCGAGGCCGAGCTCGTACTCACCGGCTGCCGGGTGCACGACCTGCCGGAGAACGGCGCCGACCTGCGCGGACGCTCCCGGCTCAGCCTCGTCCACAGCACCGTGCGGGACTTCGGTCGCGGGGCGCTGTCGGTCTGGGACCAGGGCACCGAGGCGGTCGCCGAGTCCTGCCAGATCCACGGCTCCACCGGCGAGTACCCGGCGCTGTGGGTCAGCGACGGCGCTCGGCTCACCCTCACCGACTGCTCGCTGCACGACCTGCCGGACGCGCTGTTCGTCCTCGACCGGGACTCCGCCGCCGTCGCCGAGGGCTGCTCGTTCAGCCGGATCCGCAGCTCGGCGGTCTCGGTCAGCGGCGGTGCCACCGTCTCCCTGGCCGGCTGCCGGGTGCAGGAGGCCGGCACCGGGCTCTGGTTCCGCGACCACGGCAGCGGCGGACAGCTCACCGGCTGCGAGATCTCGGACGTGGCCACCGGCGTCATCGTCACCAAGGGCGCCGACCCGGTGCTGCGCGACTGCACCGTGCGGGCCAGCACGGACGCCGGGGTGTACGTCTCGGCGCAGGGGCGGGGCACCTTCGAGGACTGCCGGGTCTCGCACGGCAAGGGCTTCGGCTTCCACATCATCGACGGGTGCCGCACCCAGCTCACCCGCTGCCGCACGGAGCAGAACCAGCGGGCCGGGTTCGAGTTCTCCGAGCCGGGGCCGATCACGGAGGGGTGCACGTCGGACGATGTCGGGCCGGCCGCCCCTGCGGGCGCCGCCACTGAGGTACCGGCGCCTCGGCCGGCCCGACTGACCGCCGCCGTGCCCGTGTTGGCCGCTCCTTCGGGGGCTTCGGCGGCCTCGGCTTCGTCTGCGATCGCCCCGATCCCGGACTGCCGGCCTGCCGACGAGGCGCTCGCCGAGCTGGACTCGCTGGTCGGGCTGGCGACGGTGAAGCAGGAGGTGCGCACCCTGATCGACCTGATCTCGGTCGGCCGGCGCCGCCGCCAGGCCGGGCTCAAGGCTCCCTCGCTGCGCCGCCACCTGGTGTTCACCGGCGCCCCCGGCACCGGCAAGACCACCGTCGCCCGGCTGTACGGCGAGATCCTCGCCTCGCTCGGGGTGCTCCAGCGCGGACACCTGGTCGAGGTCGCCCGGGTCGATCTGGTCGGCGAGCACATCGGCTCCACCGCGATCCGCACCGCCGCCGCCTTCGACCGGGCGCGCGGCGGGGTGCTGTTCATCGACGAGGCGTACGCGCTCGCGCCCGAGGACGGCGCGCGGGACTTCGGGCGCGAGGCGATCGACACCCTGGTCAAGCTGATGGAGGACCACCGGGACGAGGTGGTCGTCATCGTGGCGGGCTACACCGCCGAGATGGAGCGCTTCCTGTCCGCCAACCCCGGTGTCTCGTCACGGTTCTCACGCACCGTCACCTTCCCCGACTACACGGCGGACGAGCTGCTGGAGATCGCCCGGGCGCAGTGCGCGGAACACGAGTACGCGCTCTCCGAGGCGACCGAGGGCGCGCTACTGGACCACTTCGCCCGACTGGAGCGCGGCCCCAACTTCGGCAACGGGCGCACGGCCCGGCAGGTGTTCGAGACGATGGTCGAGCGTCATGCGGTGCGGGTGGCAGCGCTGGCCGACCCGTCGACGGAGGAGCTGCAGCTCCTCGTGCCGGCCGACCTGCCGACGGCGCCGCTGCCGTAGGGGTTCGGGGCGCGGTGCGGGTGCGACCGCGACGGAGGAGCTGCACGCGCCGCTGGACCCGAGCAAGCGGGTGCAGTTGGAGCAGCGGCGGGTCGAGCTGGTGCTGCGGGACGACGAGCACGACGGCGCGCCGAAGCGTACGGGGATCGACCTCGCGGGTGGGTGGGCGGTGATCCGCAGGCCGGGGGACGGCTGACGACTGACGGCGAACAGATGACAGCGAGCAGCTGACAGACCCTGAAATCCGTCAGCCGTCACCCGTTCCCCGCGCCCCGACCCACCTACCCCAACAGCCGCCGCACCAGCAGCTCCACCCGCTCCTGCTCCAGCTCCGGCCGGAGCCGCCCGCCCCGCGCCAGGGTCACCAGCCCGTGCAGGGACGCCCAGCCCACCTCCGTGAACGCCTCCGGGTCCCCCTCCCCCGCGACCTGGGCGAAGGTCCCCGCCAGCGCCCCGAACGCTTCCTTCAGCGGCTCCGGCGCGTCGGGCCACCCGAACGGCAGGTCTGTGGCCAGGGTGAACATCGCGTCGTAGAGCGCCGGATTGGCGAGCCCGAAGGCCAGGTACTCCCGCGCGGCCGCCGCGAACGCCGCCGCCGGCCCGTCCGCCTTGTCGGCGACGGCCCGCAGGTCCGCGGCCAGTTCCGCGAAGCCTTCCAGCGCGACGGCCGCGACGATCTCGTTCTTGCCCGCGAAGTGGCTGTAGAGCACGGGCTGGCTGTACTCGATGCGCTCCGCCAGTCGACGGGTCGTCACCGCGTCCCAACCTTCGGCCTCGGCCAGTTCCCGGGCGGTCCTGATGATCAGCCGGTGTCGCTCGGCACGTTCACGCTCACGGCGCTGATGAATCGACATAACCGAATCCTAGCAGCGCTAGACAAGGGAGCAACGACCGCGCTAGCTTCACTCCTATTCCTAGCGACGCTAGACAACAGAGCGGCGCCAAGCCTTCGGACCCGAGGGGGACCCATGTCCAGCACCACCCTGAGCAGCCGCAGCACCTCCGGGCGGGCCGCCCGGGCCCGCGCGCTGACCGCCGACACGCTGACCGTGCTGATCGCCCTGGGCATCGGCTACGTCGGGGTCGGCTACCTCGTCGCGCCGGACAGCATCGTCCCGGGCTTCGGCCTGCCCGAGTGGCCGCACGGCGGGGCCGCGGCCTTCTTCAGCATCAAGGGCATCCGCGACCTCGCCTCCGGCATCGCCCCACTGGTCCTGCTCCTCACCGGCCAACGCCGGGCCCTCGGATGGCTGCTGCTCGTCGACGTGCTGATCCCGCTCGACGACGCCATCACCGTGCTGAGCCACCACGGCTCCACCGCCACCGCCCTCGGCGTCCACGGCGCGACCGCGGTCGGCGTCGCCGTGGCGGCCGGGCTGCTGCTCACCGAGCACCGCAACCCTGCCGCCACGACCGAAGACTGAGGCGGCGTCAGCCGGTCCAGGCGCCGCCCGCCAGAAAGGACTCCATGGCGGCCCGGTAGGGCGCGATGTCTATCCGCTCGCCGGCCAGCCAGTCGTCGGAGTAGTACTTGTCGAGGTAGCGGTCCCCCGGGTCGCAGATCAGACCGACCACGCTGCCCGTACGCCCGGCCGCCCGCATCTCGGCGACGATCCGCAGCGCGCTCCACAGCCCCGTCCCGGTGGAGGCACCCGCCTTCTTCCCGAGCACCTGCTCCAGCACCCGCACCGCGGCGATCGAGGCGGCGTCCGGCACCTTCATCATCCGGTCGATCGCCCCCGGGACGAAGCTCGGCTCCATCCGGGGCCGTCCGATGCCCTCGATCCGGGAGCCGCTGTCGCAGACGGCGTCCGGATCGTGGTGCACCCAGCCGTCGAAGAAGCAGGAGTTCTCCGGGTCGGCGACGCAGATCCGGGTGTCGTACTGCATGTAGTGCACGTAGCGGGCGATGGTCGCCGAGGTGCCGCCGGTACCGGCGGTGGCGACGATCCAGGCCGGCTCGGGGTACGGCTCCAGCCGCAGCTGGGCGAAGACCGACTCGGCGATGTTGTTGTTGCCGCGCCAGTCGGTGGCCCGCTCGGCGTAGGTGAACTGATCCATGTAGTGCCCGCCGGTCTCCTCGGCGAGCCGGGCGGAGGCCTCGTACACCTCGTCCGAACGCTCGACCAGGTGGCACTCGCCGCCGTGGAACTGGATCAGGTCGATCTTGGCCTGGCTGGTGCTCTTGGCCATGACGGCGATGAACGGCACCCCGACCAGCTGGGCGAAGTAGGCCTCGGAGACGGCGGTGGAGCCGCTGGAGGCCTCGATCACCGGCTTGCCCGGGCGGATCCAGCCGTTGCAGAGCCCGTAGAGGAAGAGCGAGCGGGCGAGGCGGTGCTTGAGCGAGCCGGTCGGGTGGGTGGACTCGTCCTTGAGGTAGAGGTCGATCCCCCACTCGGCCGGCAGCGGGAAGCGCAGCAGGTGGGTGTCGGCGGAGCGGTTGGCGTCGGCCTGGACCTTGCGCACCGCCTCCTTGAGCCAGGCGCGGTACTGCGGGTCCGAGCGGTCGACGTCGACGGTCGGCTCGATGCCGGGGCTCCCACCGGGCTGGGTGCTCATTGGTCACTACTCCCTCGTTGCGGCCCCCCGCTGCTCACTACGAGTGTACGGGGGTCACGATAAGTGACCGTTTCCGGAAGCCCAGCTTCCGCTTATCGCCCCTCGGGCGACGCCGCCGACACCGTTCAGGCCTGCACCGTTCAGGCCGGCCGCGTCAGGCCCGCACCGTTCAGACCGGCCGCATCAGGCCGGCCCCGCCGTGGACCGGCTTCCGGCCGGCACCGACTGCGGGTCCGCCAGGTACGGTCCCCAGCCCAGCTCGGCCGCGCCGGCGAGCGCGCCGTGCTCCAGCTCCGCCCCGACGATCGGCACCCGTCCGCTGCGCCCCCACAGGCAGCGCTCGGCGACCACCGCGCGCAGCCGGTCGGGGGCGGCTTCCAGCAGATCGAGGTGGAGGCCGCTGAGCACCACCCGGTCCGGGTTGAGGATGTTGGCGACGCCGGCCAGCCCGAGCCCGAGCCGGTCGATGACGTGCTCCACCGCCACCCGCGCCCGCTCGTCGGTCGCGGCCGCCCAGCACAGCTCGCGGGCCTGGTCGAGCAGCGGGCGCTCGGGCTCCGGGGCGAGCCCGGCGGCGGCGAACAGCGCGTCGGGGTCGGTCTCGGAGTTGAGGCAGCCCCGGTTGCCACAGACGCAGGGGCGGCCCTGCGGGTCGACGGTGAGGTGGCCGACCTCCAGGGCGAGTCCGGCGCTGCCGGTGTGCAGGTGACCGTCGATCACCAGCGCGCCGCCGACGCCGCTGTGGCCGGAGGTGACCAGCAGCAGGTGGCGGGCACCGCGCCCGGCGCCGTGGCGGTACTCGGCGAGCGCGGCGAGGTTGGCGTCGTTGCCGACGAAGGTGGGCAGCGGACGCAGGGCGTTCGGGCCGTGGTCGGCGCGGCCGACCTCGACGTCGTACAGATCCGCGACCGGGGTGCCGCTGGGCCAGGCGAAGTGCAGCGCGGCCAGCGCGGTGCCGTCGGGCTCGGTGACGGGGTTGGGCAGCGCGAGCGAGGCGGCCAGGCAGCGACGGTCGGTCGAGCGGGCCAGTTCGGCACCCGACTGGGCGACCGCGCGCAGCATCCGGACCGGGTCGGTGGCGGCGGGCAGTGGCAGGTGGACCGGCGGATCGAGCAGCCCGCCGAGGCCGACCAGGGCGACGCCGAGCTGGTCGGCGTGGATCTGCCCGGCGACTACCACCGGCCCCCGGGGGTCGATCGCCAGCCGGTGCGAGGGTCGGCCGCGACCGCCGCCGGCCGGGCGCGAGTCGACCGTGATCAGGCCCAGCGCCTCCAGTTCGGCCGTGACCGCCCCGGCGGTGGCCCGGGTGACGTCCAGCGCGCGGGTGAGCGCGGAGCGGGTGGGCGTCTGGCCGGTGTGGATGAGCGACAGCGCGGGGCCGAGCAGCGTCCGACCGCGGTCGGGGGCCGCGCGGCGGTTGGCGTCGCGCGGCGCGTCGGGGTCGGCCCCGGTGCGGGGCCTCGGGCTTGAAGGTGAGAGCTGCACGCCCCTATTGTGACTTTGTGCCGCTTCGAAACAAAATTCGTTCCCGCCACCCCGACCACTCCCCCTCCCAGTCTCGCAGCACAACCCCGGTGACCGACAGTCCCTGGGGCCCCGCGCGGCTCGCACTCACCGCCTTCTTCGCCGTCGACGGCTTCCTCTTCGCCGCCTGGGTCGTCCGCATCCCGGACGTCCGCAGCCAGGTCAGCGCCTCGCACAGCGCCCTCGGCCTGGCCCTGCTCTGTCTGTCGATCGGAGCCGTCCTCACCATGCCGGTGGTCGGCCGGCTCTGCCTGCGGTACGGCTCGCGACCGGTCACCGTCGGCTCGCTCGCCCTGCTCAGCCTCGCCGTCCCGCTGCCCGCGCACGCCCACTCGGTGCTCTCGCTCGGCGGTGTGCTGCTGCTGTTCGGCGCCGGGTACGGGGGCGCCAACGTCGCCATGAACAGTGCCGCCGTCGACCTGGTGGCGCAGCTGCGACGGCCCGTCATGCCCAGCTTCCACGCCGGGTACAGCCTCGGCGGGCTGCTCGGCGCGGGCCTTGGCGGGCTGCTCGCCGACCGGCTCACCACCGCCTGGGCGCTCGCGCTCGGCGGGCTGCTGGGCTTGGCCGTCACCGTCGGCGCGGGGGTCGTACTGCTGCGCAGCCCGGCGGCGCCGATGGTCGCGCCCGCGCCCTCGGCCGAGAGCGCGACGGACCGACCGGCCGGGGGCCACGCCCGACTGCTGGTCCTGCTGCTCGGCCTGACGGCGCTGTGCACCGCGTACGGCGAGGGGGCGATCGCCGACTGGACCACCCTGCACCTCACCGACGACGTCCACGCGAGCGCCGGGACGGCCGCCGCCGGGTACGCCGCGTACGCCTTCGCGATGACCAGCGGGCGGGTGGGCGGCACCTGGCTGTCGATCAGATTCGGCCAGACCCGGCTGATGCTGCTCGGCGGACTGACGGCCGCGGTCGGGATGATGGTCGCGGCACTGGCCCCCGCGGCACCGGTCGCCATCGGCGGCTTCGTCCTGGTCGGCCTCGGCCTGGCCAACCTGTTCCCGCTCGCCATCGCCCGGGCCGGCGCGACGGGCGGCCCGCAGGGCGTCGCCCTCGCCTCGACGCTCGGGTACGGCGGGATGCTGATCGGACCGGTGGTGATCGGCTTCCTCGCCGACGCGGCCGGACTGCCGCTGGCCCTGACCACGGTCGCGCTCGCGGCGACGGCGGCGGCGTTCCTGCCGCTGGCGGTGCGGCGGCGCTGACGGCGGCGAACGGGTGACAGCGAACGGATGACAGATTTCACCATCCGTCATCCGTTCGCTGTCACCCGTCCCCGGCCCCCGCTGCCGCACCCGCCGCAAAAGTGGCAGGATGCGGCCCCATGACGACCAGCGGACGCATCCAGGTACTGCGCGCCAGCGAGCGCCCCGCCACCGCGTGGCTCAACGGGGGCGGGGTCACCAGGGAGGTCGCCGGGTTCCCGGCCGGGGCCGGGCTGGACGGCTTCGACTGGCGGGTCAGCCTCGCCGACGTCGCCTCCGCCGGCCCCTTCTCCCCCTTCCCCGGCATCGACCGGGTGATCACCCTGGTCGAGGGCGCCGGCATGGCCCTCACCGTGGACGGCACCGAGCGGCTGGTCGACGCACCGTTCCGCCCGTTCGCCTTCCCCGGCGGCGCCACGACGGACTGCCGGCTGCTCGGCGGCCCGGTGGTGGACTTCAATGTGATGACCCGCCGCGGCCGGGTCGAGGCCGTCGTGGACCTGGTCAGCGCGCCCGGCCCGGTGGAGGCCCCGCCGGCGGCGACCGTCCTGCTGGTCTGCCTCTCCGGTTCGGCGTCCCTCGACGGCACCGAACTGGCCCGCTTCGACGCCGCCCTGCTCACCGCCCCCGGCCCGTACGAGCTGCGCCCGGCCGACGGCACCACCGCCGTCGTCACCTTCCGCCCCGCCCACTGAACGACGCGCCGCCCGTGCCCTCGGGACACCCGGGGGCACGGGCGGCGGTCGGCGGCCGGCGCTCAGCCGCAGAGCACCGGCGTGGCATGCGCCGGGTCCAGCGCGTTGGTCACCAGGTGCAGTGCCGTCGGCGAGAAGGCGATCGCCACGTGCTCGGCGAGCGTGATCGGGCAGTGGTCCTGCAGCACCTCGTTGTCGACGTCCGGCCCGCTCAGGAACTGGGTCCGCCACGGGGTGACGACCTCGTCGTAGACCGTCGAGATCACCGTGTACCTCACCCCCGCAACGGTGTCCGGCCGGGAGGCCATGGTCAGGTTGAAGTCGGAGCCCACCGCCTGGTCCCGGCAGGCCTGGCAGACCGTGTAGATCAGGTCGGCGACACCCGGGAAGTACGGCGCGAGCTTGGTGATCCCGTCGAGGGTCGTGCCGTGGTTGGACGGCGCCAGGCCGACCAGCCTGTCCACCTTCGAGGCCCCGCCGAGGAACTTCAGGTAGTAGTTCGGCAGCATGCCGCCCTGCGAGTGCCCGACGATGTCGACCTTGGCCGCGCCGGTCGCGTTCCGCACCAGGTCGACGAAGGTCGCCAGTTGGGCCGCCGAGGCGGGCACCGGCCCGAGCCCGCCGATCGGCAGCAGCAGACCGCTGCCGGTGGAGGTGATGCCGGGGACGGTGCCGTAGTCGAGGGCGAAGACGCAGTACCCGAGGCTCTTCAGCAACGGGGAGAGCGCCAGCCAGTTCTCGTAGCGGTTGGCGAAGGTTCCGTGCACCAGGACCACCGGGTCGGGGTGTGCGGCGGTCGGTCGGCAGCTCCAGTCGTTGGCGCCGGGCGGCGATGCCACCGAGTCGCCGTCGGGCGGGAGTTCGGCGGCGGCGGCCGGGGCCGCGGTGACCGCCGGGGCGGCCGAAGCCGGGCCCGCCGTCGCCCCCGCCAGCAGCGCGCCCGCCAGCAGGGTCGCACCGAAGGCTCCGCCGAGCCGACGACGCAGGGGAGTTACGGAGAAGCGGAGAAGTGGGGTTCTCAACTGTTGCCTCCACAGCGGAAGTTTGTTACCAACAGGTAACCCGAGTGGCTCAATGATGCGGTCGCCCCTCCGGCCCGGCCCTTGGGTGTTCCCCAGACCTGGACGGTGTTCTCTGTGACCGGTCACAACGCACCCCACTGCACGCCCCCGGACACCCCCGAAACCGCGCCGACCTGGCACGTCCCGGTGATCGGCGGCCGCCCGGCCGACCAGCTACTGCTCGGCGGCGTCCGCGAGTTGGCCGTGAGCGTGGTCGCCGCCCTGCTCGACCGCGTGCCGGTCTACCGCCGCCTCCCGCGGGAGCAGCTCACCGGCGAGCTCACCCGGGACACCGAACGCCGCATCCGCGCCCTCGCCCACGCCGTCCGCACCGGACTCCCCGCGCCCACCGCGGAGTTCAGCGCCGTACGGGAGGCCGCCGCGCGCCGCGCCGAGGAGGGCCTGCCGCTGGACGCCGTACTGCTCGCCCACCACCTCGGGCTGGAGGTCTGCTGGGAGTTCGTCACCCGGGACGCCCACGCCGGTGACGCCGCCGACCTGCTGGTGCTCAACCGGCTGCTGCTCGACCAGCTCCGCCGGGCCACCACCGCCGCCGGCGCCGGATACCTGGACGGTCGCCGCCCGGCCGGCGACCGGCGCTCCACCGCGCGGCAGTCCCTGCTCACCGCGCTGCTCGCCGGCACCCGCGCAAAGGACGCCGCCGTCAGAGCGGGCGTCCGGCTCCCCGCCGGTTACGCCGTGCTCTGCCTGTCCATCGCCGACCACCCGGACGAGCACTCCCCCGGCGTCGACCCGGGCATCGCCGCCCGCCGCAAGCTGCGCCGCTTCGTCGCCGAACTCGACCACCGCACCCGGCAGTCGGCGCTCACCGCGCTCACCCCGTCGGGCGGCCTGGTCCTCGCCCCGCTCGCCCCGGAAGCCGAGCCGGAACCCGAGCCGGCCGACGCGACCGCCCTCGAAGCCCCCTGGCCGCAGCTCGCCGCCACCCTCGCCGCCGCGGCCCGCGCCGCCGGGGTGCCCGTGCTGGCCGGTGCGGCCGCCGCCGTACCGGCCGAGGTGTCCGGCGCGGCCACGCTCGCGTACGAAGTCCTGGACGTGGCCCGGGCGTTCGGCCGCCCGCCCGGTCTGCACCGGCTGGACGACGTACTGCTGGAGTACCAGCTGACCCGCCCCAGCCAGGCCCGTTCCCGGCTCGCCGCACTGCTCGAACCGCTCGCCGACGGCGGGGAGTTGCTCACCACTCTGCGCACCCACCTGGCGGGCGGCCTCAACCGCCGGCTCACCGCGAGCGCCCTGCACCTGCATCCGAACACCGTGGACTACCGGCTGCGCCGGGTCGCCGTCCTCACCGGCCTGGACCCGTCCAGCCCGGCCGACGTCCTGCGGATCACCGCGGCCATCGCCGCGCGCGCCGCCGAACGGTCCTCCCCCGCACGCTAGTCGCACCACGGCACCCGCGCCGCCGGAAACGGTGACCGCGGGCGCCGGGGCGAGCGGGGATCAGCAGTACAGCGAGGCGTGGGCCCCACCCCGGGAAGGACCGACGGGCGGTCCTCAGCCCTGCTCCCCCGGCAGCCGCAGGTCCCAGCCGACCAGGGCCCGCAGCTGCTCCGCCGTCACCCCGTCCGGCACCGGCCGGGGCGGCTCGTGGCGCAGCGGCGGCTGCCAGCCCTCCTCCTCGGTCCAGCGGCGCACCACCTTGGCGGGCGCCCCGGCGACCACGCAGTGCGAGGGCACCTCGCCGCGCACCACCGCGCCCGCCGCGACCACGACGTTGCGCCCGATCCGCGCCCCCGGCATGATCACCGCGCCGGTGCCGATCCAGCTGCCCGCGCCGATCTCCACCGGCTCGTTGCGCGGCCACTGCTTGCCGATCGGCAGCTCGGTGTCGCGGTACTCGTGCGCCTGGTCGCTCACGTACACGCCAGGACCGGTCCACACGTCGTCACCGATGACGATCGACTCGTGGCCGACGATGTGGCTGTCCCGGCCGATCACGCAGCCGCCGCCGATCCGCACGATCGGCTCCGGCCCGAGGTCGAGCCCGGGCAGGAAGCCGGCACTGATGGTGACCCGCTCGCCGATGATCGAGAACGGCCCGATGGTGATCCACTGCTCGTTGAACACCGCCCCGAGCGGGAAGGCGAGGGTCGTGCCGTCCCCCAGCTCGCCGAACCGGTACGGGCCCGGGTTCCGGCTGGTGACCGCGCCGGTCCGCTGCACCCAGCGCCAGCCCCGGTGGACGAGGCGCCCGGCGGCCCTGCGGCCACCGGCCCGGACGGCGGAGAGAAGGGAACGGGTTATCGGCATGCGCTCACGTTACCGGCCCGTAGCGTCCGCCCGTCCGCCGGGAGGCCGACATCACACCGGCCCCACCGGCCCCGTCGCACCAGCCCCGCCGACCCCGCCGACCCCACCTGCACCGGCCCCGCCCGCACCGGCCCCACGGCCGTCCGAAATCCGCCACCGAGGCGGAGCGGCAGTGGAAGACTCCATCCCATGGAGATCTCCGCGCACATCGACGCACTGCGCCTCGAGGGCATGCTGCTCGCCGAGGCCGCCGACCGTACCGACCTCGCCGCCCCCGTTCCGACCTGCCCGGAGTGGCGGCTCGGAGACCTGCTGCGGCACGTCGGCCGGGTCCACCGCTGGGCCGCCGCCCACCCGGCGAAGGGCCTGCGGGCGCCGCTGGACCCGACGGGCGAGCACGAGGCGTTCGGACCGCAGCCCCCGGACGCCGCGCTGCTCGACTGGTTCCGCGAGGGCCACGCCGCCCTGGTGACGACGCTCGCCGAAGCCCCGGCCGACGTCGAATGCTGGAGCTTCCTGCCCGCGCCCAGCCCGCTGGCCTTCTGGGCCCGGCGCCAGGCACACGAGACGGCCGTCCACCGCTTCGACGCCGACGCGGCCGCCGGGAAGCCCGGCCCGGCCGTGGACCCGGCGCTCGCCCTGGACGGCATCGACGAGCTGCTGCGCGGCTTCATGGTTCGCGGCCGGACGAAGGTGCACAGCGACATCCTGCGCACCGTCCAGGTCCGCACGACGGACGGCCCCGGCTCCTGGCACCTGTCCATCACCGGTGAGCCGCTGGCCGTCACCACGGAGGAACGGCCCGAACCGGCCGACCTGACCATCAGCGGCCCGGCCCGCGAGCTCTACCTGCTGCTCTGGAACCGGCTGACGGTCGAACAGGCCGAGCAGGCCGGGCCGGTCGAGCTCAGCGGCGACCGGGACCTGCTCCGCCTCTGGCGGGACAGCGCGGCGATCCGCTGATCCTCGACCCCGCCTCGGGGAAGGCGCTCAGCGCACCCAGGCGGCGGGCCGCTTCTCCAGGAAGGCCCGCATACCCTCCTGCGCCTGCGCCGAACTGAACAGCCGCGCCGACAACTGCACCAGTTCGTCGGCGTCCCGCTGGAAGGAGCGCACCACCTCGGCGTTGGCCAGCCGCTTGGACTCCGCGAGCCCCTGCGGCGAGCCCTGGCGCAGCGCGTCCAGCAGGCCCTTCAGCACCACCCCGGTGTCCTCGGAGGACTCGGTGGCCCGGGTGAGCAGACCGATCCGGGCCGCCTCGGCGGCGTCGAAGACCTCGCCGGTCAGGTAGTAGCGGGAGGCGGCGCGCGGGTCCAGCTTGGGGCGCAGCGGCAGCGAGATGACGGCGGGCGCGAGGCCGAGCCGGACCTCGGTGAAGGCGAAGGTCGCGGCCGGTCCGGCGATGGCGAGGTCCGCCGCGCCGACCAGGCCGAGGCCGCCGGCCCGGACGTGCCCGTCGATGACGGCGATCACCGGCTTCGAGCAGTCCACGATCGCCTTCTGCAGCTCGACCAGGCCGCGCGGGCCGACGGTCGGGTCCGCGCCGGTCGCCTCGGAGAGGTCCGCACCCGCACAGAACACCTTGCCGGTGTGGGTGAGCACCACCGCGCGGACGTCCCCGTTCGCCGCCGCGACCGCCAGCCCGGCGTGCAGCTCGGACATCAGGCGGGAGGAGAGCGCGTTGCGGTTGTGCGGCGAGTCGAGGGTGAGCGTGGTGACGGCGTCGGCGGTGCTGACGCGGACGAGGGGCTCTGCGCTGGTCATCGGCGTGGGCCTGCCTTCCGGCTGAGGGTGGGTCGGACTGCGGGCGCTGGTCCGGGGTGCCCGGACCGCGCCCGGACGACTCTGGCACGCCCACCCGCCCCTCGGCCAGAGCCAATCGCCCGGGGTCCTCAGCCGACCGCACCGAAATCCGCTGGTGGCGGCAGCGGTACGCCCGGCAGCATGGGCGTCATGATCACCGACTCGCCGGTCCTGCTGCTCGCACCCCGCGTCAACGAAACCGGCCGCCAGCTGCGCACCGCCGCCGGGCTGCGCGGCCTGCGGGCGTACACCGCGACGTCCTGGCAGGCGCCGCGCGAACTGCTCGGCGCGCCGGTGCACGTGTACGGCGGGCCGCTGTTCGGCGACGCGGTCGGACGGGAGCTCGGCCTCGCCCTGCTGGAGCCGGCCGAGGACTGGCTGGCCCGGCTGCCGCGCGCGCTGACCGGACGGCGGGTGTCCGCCACCACGCTGGCCGGGGCCCGCGAGCTGCGCGGCCCGGCCTTCGTGAAGCCGCCGGCGGACAAGCTGTTCGCCGCCCGGGTCTACCCGGGCGGCGGCGCGCTGCCGGGGCCCGAGCCGCTGGACGGCGACACGCCGGTGCTGGTCAGCGAGGTGGTGCGGTTCCGCGCGGAGTACCGGCTGTTCGTGCTGGACGGCGCGGTGCGGGCCGGCTCGCGCTACGCGGTGGACGGTGACCTGTCCGTCGAGCCGCTGGGGCGGGAGCAGACCGAGGTGCTGGCCTTCACCCGGGACGTGCTGGCCGCCTCGGCCTCGCACGCCCCGCTGCCGAGCGCGGTGGTGGTGGACGTCGGGCGCACCGACGAAGGCTGGGCGGTCGTCGAGGCCAACGCGGCCTGGGCCAGCGGTGGTTACGCCGCCGAGCCGGACGACGTCCTGGACGTGGTGCTGCGCTCGGCCGGCCCGGCCGCCCGACTGTCCGCCACCGACCGGCCGTTCCGGCGCGAACTGCCCGAAGTGGTGCGCTGAACGGCCACTTGAGCGGCGTCATCGCTTGCAACACGGGCGAGCGATGACGCACGATCATGCGTCATGACCGCCACGCACCTCACCCACATCACCGAGCCGCCCGGCGTCGCCCCGGGGACGGGCTACACCCAGGTCGTCACCGGCACCGGCCGACTGGTCCAGGTCTCCGGCCAGGTCGCCTTCGACGAGCACCGGAACCTGGTCGGCGAGGGTGACCCGAAGGCCCAGGCGCGGCAGGTCTTCGAGAACCTGCGCCGCTGCCTGGCCGCCGCCGGGGCCGACTTCTCCGACGTCGTGAAGTTCACCTTCTTCATGACCGACATCGGCTACCTCCCCGCCATCCGGGAGGCCCGCGACGAGTACCTGGGCGACCTGCCGCTGCCGGCCGCCTCCGCGATGCAGGTCGCGGCGCTGTTCCGGCCGGATGTGCTGATCGAGATCGAGGCGATGGCGCTCGTCCAGGAGTAGCGACGTCTCACCCCGCCGCGAGCCGCAGCTCCCGCTGTCCGGCCCACCGGACGGCGGGGCCCATCGCCAGGCCCGCCGCCGCCAGCACCGCGCCCAGGACCGCCCACCCGACCAGCCCGAAGCCGATCACGGCGGTGCTGACCAGCGCCGGGCCGGCCATCAACGCGGCCGCCGTACCCGCGTTGAACACGCCCTGGTACGCGCCGTGGTCGCGCTCCCCGGCGAGGTCGTAGCTCAGCGCCCAGCCTCCCGCCTGGCCCATCACCTCGGCGAGCGACTGCAGCGCGATACCGACGAGCGCCACCACGGCGGCGAGGATCCCGGGCAGTCCGTGCGCGAGGGCGACGACCAGGCAGGAGGCGGCGAGCACCAGTCCGGCGCGGCGGCAGGCCCGGGCGGCGGCCGTCCGCTCCTCGGTACCCCTGGTGGCCCGCACCTGCAGGGTGATCACCATCAGGGTGTTGACGATCAGGGCGCCGGCGACGGTGATCCTCGGCGCGTCGGTCTGCTGGACGATCCACAGCGGGACGCCCACCTCCAGGACGGCGAACTGCAGGCCGAGGACGGAGCACAGCGCGGTCACCAGCAGGAACGGGCCGTCGCGCAGCGCCGGGTTGCGCCGTCGCCCCTGCTTGACGCCCTCGTCCGCGGGGTCCGAGGGGTTCGCCGCACCGGTCTTGACCGAGGGTTCGGCCGACGTCGGGCCCATCGCTGCGGGCAGGCGGTGGAACAGGACGGCGACGGCCACGTAGGAGACGGCGTCGGCCAGGATCGCCGTCAGGTAGACCGACCGGGTGTCGAGCTGGAGCGCGATCGCGCCGAGTCCGGTCCCCACGCAGATGCCGACGTTGGTCACCACCCGCAGGTAGGCCCGGCCGGCCACCCGGCTGTCGGCGGGCAGCACCTCGGCGTAGAGCGCGTTCCGTACGGCGGACGAGCCCCGGTCCACGGCGGCGACCGCGCAGGCCAGTGCGACGAAGGCCGGGTAGCTGTGCACCAGCGCGTATCCGGCGGTGCCGACCGCCTCCACCGCGACCAGCGCCACCAGCACCCGCCGGGCGCCCCAGCGGTCGGCGGCCCGGCCGGCCGGCACGCTGGCGACGACCCCGCACAGGCCGGCCGCGGTCATCCCGACCCCCAGCTGGGCTGCGCTCAGGCCGAGCACCCGGGTGAAGAACAGCACCGCGACGGACAACGAGAGGCCGTTGCCCACCGTGTTGACCATGGTGATCCCGGCCAGCCGACGGACCGTCGGATCGGGGTGCAGGCGGCGCCGGAGAACTCCGGGCAGGCGGGCGGGCAGGCCTGACAGCGCGTCGGAAGGTGCGGCGGACTCCGCCTGCGTCGTCGTCATGCCCCGATGACACCGCCGAGCGGGCCGGGCCGGACATTCCTTTAGGCTCTGGCTGAATCTCACGAGGGGAACGTCCGTGCACCGCTTCACACTCCGGCTGGCCGACCTCGCCACCACCTGGTTCGCCGTCTCACCGATCCACGAGGCCGTGCTCAGCCTGCGGATGTGGACCCATCCGGGCGTCTACCCGCTCCAGACCCGGGCCTTCGAGCAGCTCAGGCCCGCCTTCGAGCGGCTGGAGTCCCGCCGTCTCCTGCTCACGCTGGTCGCCGGGAACCGCTTCGTACCCGACTTCCTGACGCCCCGGCCGACCACCCCCGCGGCCGACTTCCGCACCGAGCTCGCCGTCGTCCGCGCGCTGCCGCCGGAGCTGCTGCGAGGCGAGCTGGAGCAGACCTTCCTGCCGCACGAGCAGTCGCTGCCAGCCCTGCTCGACGCCGGACTCGCGGATCCGGAACGGCTGTTGGCGCGGATCGCCGACGCGCTGGAGGAGTACTGGGAGGTCTGCCTCGCACCCTCCTGGTGGCCGCAGGCCCGCACGACCCTGGAGGCCGACCTGGTCTACCGGGCGCGGGTGCTCGCCCAGCAGGGCGCGGCGGCACTGTTCGCGGACCTGGACCGTCGGCTGCACTGGGCGGACGGCGTGCTGTCGATCTGCCGGGACTGGGGAGACGGGGACGTGGAGACCGCCGTGGAAGGGCGCGGGCTCGTCCTCAGCCCGACCTGCTTCGTACGCGGGGCGATCACCATGATCAACAGGGACCGGCCGCCGCAGATCTCCTACCCGGCGCGCGGACAGGCGGCCATGGGCGGCGAGGGCGCGGGCGGGCCGGCGGCGTCGGCAGCCCTGGAAGCGCTGGTCGGTGCGCCGAAGGCCCGGCTACTGGCCCGGCTCGCCGAGCCGGCGTCGACCACCGACCTCGCCTACCGGCTCGGCGTCACCCCGGGCGCGGTCAGCCAGCACCTGTCCGTCCTCGCCGCCACCGGCCTGGTCACCCGCGCCCGGCACGGCCGCTCGGTGCTGTACCGGCGCAGCGTGCTCGGGGACGAGCTGACGGGTGGCAGATGACGGGCGGCAACCGCTACCGCGAAGCCATCGCCGCCAGCCGCCGCGCCCCCTGGTAACGCCGCAGCACCTGCGCGAAGCTCGTGTGCCCCTGGGTGGTTCGGGCGAAGGCCCGCCACGCCGCCGGCACCAGGCAGACCGCCGCGTGGAACAGGTACGGCCGCCGTTCGAAGGCGCCCAGCAGCTGCTTGCCCGCGCGCATCTCCACGCCCAGCCCGGCCTTGACCGCGAACGCGTAGTTCAGCGCCTCGCGCCGCACCGCCGCCGCGTCGCCCGCCTCCGCGATCTGCACCGCCCACTCGCCGGCCAACTGGCCCGAGCGCAGCGCATAGGAGATGCCCTCACGGGTCCACGGCTCCAGCAGCCCGGCCGCGTCGCCCGCAACCAGCACCCGGCCGCGCGAGAGCGGCGAGTCCTCGGCCCGGCACCGGGTCAGGTGCCCGGACTCGACGCCCGGGGTGAAGCCGGACAGGCCCAACCGCCGGATGTAGTCGGCGAGGTACTGCTTGGTCCGCTCGCCGTCGCCGCGCGCCGAGATGACGCCCACGGTCAGGCTGCTGGACTCGGTCTTCGGGAACACCCAGCCGTAACTGCCGGGCAGCGGGCCCCAGTCGAGGTGGATCCGGCCCGACCAGTCGGCAGCGACCTGCGGCGGGACGGGGATCTCCGCCTCCAGGCCGAGGTCGATCTGGTCGAAGGTGACGCCCACGTGCCGGGCGATCCGGCTCGCGCTGCCGTCCGCGCCGACCACCGCGCGGGCCTCGAAGGTGCGCCCGTCGGCCGCCGTCACCAGCGCCGTCCGGTGCTCGCCGCCGCGCTGCTCGACCCCGGTGACGGTCACTCCGGTGACCAGCACCGCCCCGGCCTGCTTGGCCGCCTGCACCAGGCGCAGGTCGAACTCGTCCCGGTTGACCAGCCCGAACAGCATCCGCTCGGAACGACGCGTCCGGGTGTACCGCCCGTCGTACGCGAATGTGACGGCGTGCACCCGGTCCTGCAGCGGCAGCTGGAAGTCCGGCGGCAGGCTGTCCCGGGAGAGGCCGATGATGCCGCCGCCGCAGGTCTTGTAGCGGGGGTGCTCGGCCTTGTCGAGCAGCAGCACCCGGCGACCCCGCGCGGCGGCCGCGTACGCGGCGGAGGCCCCGGCCGGTCCGGCACCGACCACCACGACGTCCCAGACGCCGTCCAGCTGTTCAGCAGCCGCCGGCGACCCGGTCGGCGCCGTCGACAGAGCCGACGCGGCCTCCGTTGACGCCTCGACCGGCGCCGATGACACCGGCGCGGACGCCTCACTGCCGACCGGCGCGGTCGTACGGTCGAGCGGGCTACGGGAATCGGAGCTTCCGGAGTCAGTCACGTCGAGCAATCCTATGCGTCCGCACAGCCACGCGGACGCCGTACCACCCGGCAATCGCCTCCGCCTATGATCGGCGGTACCCCAACCGACCACTCCGCCCGTACCATCCCACGGGCGGACCCGCCCCCTCGGAGTCCCGTTGTCACAGCCCCTGGCCGACGCCGTCCGGTCCCTGATGGACCGTGCCCGCACCGACCTCGCCGAACTGGTCGCCTTCCCCTCGGTCGCCGACCCGCGCCAGTTCCCGGTGGAGGAGTGCCAGAAGGCCGCGCGCTGGGTCGCCGACGCTTTCGCCGCCGAGGGCCTGACCAACATCCAGCTGCTGGACACCCCGGACGGCACCCAGTCCGTCTACGGCGAACTGCCCGGCCCCGAGGGCGCCCCGACCGTCCTGCTCTACTCGCACTACGACGTCCAGCCCCCGCTCGACGAGAACGCCTGGCTCAGCCCGGCCTTCGAACTGACCGAGCGTGACGGCCGCTGGTACGGGCGCGGCGCCGCCGACTGCAAGGGCAACATCCTGATGCACCTGACCGCCCTGCGGGCGCTGCGCCAGGTGTACGGGGACACCTACCCGGTCGGCCTGAAGATCATCGTGGAGGGCTCGGAGGAGCAGGGCACCGGCGGCCTGGAGCGCTACGCCGAGGCCCACCCCGAGCTGCTCACCGCCGACGCGATCATCATCGGCGACACCGGCAACTTCGCCCCCGGCCTGCCCACCGTGACCGCCTCGCTGCGCGGCATGACGGTGGTCGAGGCCTCGGTCACCACCCTGGGCGGCAACCTGCACTCCGGCGCCTTCGGCGGCGCCGCCCCGGACGCCCTGCAGTGCCTGGTCCGGATGCTCGCCTCGCTGCACGGCGAGAACGGCGACGTCACGGTCGCCGAGCTGGCCGCCGACCAGACCTGGGAGGGCGTGCAGTACTCGGAGGAGCAGTTCCGCGCCGACGCCAAGGTGCTCGACGGCGTCGCCCTGACCGGCACCGGCACCATCGCCGACCGGCTCTGGGCCCGCCCGTCCGTCACCGTCCTCGGCATCGACGCCCCGCCGGTGATCGGCGCCACCTCCTCCGTGCAGGCCGCCGCCAAGGCGCTGATCAGCCTGCGCGTCCCGCCGGGCATGAGCTCGGACGCTGCCCAGGACGCCCTGGTCGCCCACCTGGAGGCGCAGGTCCCGCTCGGCGCCCGGCTGACCATCGAGCGCCAGGGCAACGGCGCCCCGTTCCGCGCCGACACCAGCGGCCCGGCCTACGAGGCGATGGGTGAGGCCATGGCCGAGGCCTTCGGCACCCCGATGGTGGCCTCCGGCGAGGGCGGCTCGATCCCGCTCTGCAACACCCTGCGCTCGCTCTACCCGAAGGCCGAGATCGTGCTGATCGGCGTCGAGGAGCCGACCACCCAGATCCACGCGGTCAACGAGAGCGTCGACCCGCAGGAGCTGGAGCGGATGGCCCTCACCGAGGCCCTGTTCCTGCGCCGCTACGCGGAACTGCGTTCCGCCTGACGGCAGTCAGGGCCTGGCGGACCTCCGGGCCCGCCACCGGCCGCCCGCCCCGCCACCGGCGGGCGGCCGCCACCACCGCCGCGTAGCCGACCGCGCCCACCGCGAGCCCGGCCCCTGCGCCGAAACAGACCTCCGGGATCAGGTTCCGGCGCAGCGGGCTGAGCCGGTGCAGCACCCCGGCCGCCGTCGCCGCGCCCAGCGCCGCGACGGCCACCCGCCGGGGCCGGGCGGCCGGCCGGACGGCGGGGCGCACCGGCTCGACCGCCCGCACCGTACGCGCCGCCCAGCCCGCCATCGCGGCGAGCCCGAGCGCCGAAGTCCCGTACTGCAGCGCCTCGTAGAGCGGGACCCCGGCCACCTTCCGCTCCAGTAGGGGCAGCAGCCGCACGCCCAGCCGGTCGCCATGGGTGAACGCGTCCCAGCCGACGTGGGTGGCCGCGCCGATCGCCGCCGACCCGAGGAACCACGCCGCGTCCGCACCGCGGATGCCGCCGCCCTCGGCCCGGCGGACCGTCAGCGCCTCGGCGCCGCCCGCCCACCGCTCGGGCAGCAGCCCCACCAGCGGCGCCCGCAGCAGCCCGTGCCACCCCGCGACCAGCGCGGCGGCGATCGCCACGTCCACGGTCGGCACCGCCCACCAGCGGTGCAGCAGCCCGCCGTGCTCGTAGACCCCGGGCAGCAGCGACTCGGCGAAGAACGGCACATCGGGCGCCATCGACCCGGCCACGAGCGCCGAGGCCACCAGGGGTCCGCGCTCCCCGGCGGCGCGCAGCAGGGGCAGGACGGCGGCGGGATGACTGAACGTGAACGGCATGCCCCCATCCTGACGCCCGCACCGCCCTCCGGGCCAACCGGGGCCGGCCCGACCGACACCGCCCCACCGGTCGGCCGGCGCGGACCTACGCCGCACCCGCCGCCCACCGCAGGCCTACGCCGCGTCCGCCGTACTGGCCAGCCCCAGCGCCACCCGGCACCCTGCCTCCAGGTACCGCAGCTCCCCGCTCCGCCGTGCCTCCAACGCGGCGCCCAGGCGCCGGTAGCGGCTCGGCGGCAGCAGGTCGGCCGCCTCGTCGAGGGTGACGAACCGCCAGCCGCGCAGCTCCTCCTGCTGCAGCAGCAGGTTCTGCCGGCCCGCGTCGTCCAGCAGCCCGCCGTCGTACATCAGCCGCAGGCCGCCGCGGCGTGGGCCGGTGCGCGGTTCCCAGTCGACGGCGAGCAGCCGCAGGGTGGCGGGGTCGAGCCGCAGCCCCAGCTCCTCGGCGGTCTCGCGCAGGGCGGCGTCGGTGGGGGCTTCCCCGCGTTCGACCACGCCGCCGGGGAAGTCCCAGTCGGGCTTGTAGACCGGGTCGACCAGCAGCACCCGGTCCTGTTCGTCGAAGAACAGCACCGCGGAGGCCACGGTGTCCCCGGTCGGGTCCGGGGTCTGGACGATCGGACAGCGCGCGGCGCCGACCCGGACCAGCTCGGCGATCCGGTGCGCGGTCTCGCGCGGGGTGAGCTCGCTGGTGTCGAGCAACCGGGCGTCGCCGACCAGCCAGCGGCGGGCGGCCCGGTAGCGGGGCAGGTGTTCCAAGCACCGGTTACGGACCCGCTCGCTGGCCTCCGGATCGCCCGGGCATTCCTCGCGACGCGCGATGCGGTCGCGCAGGATCGTTTCTTCTGGGTCCAGAACGAAGTGGTGCACCGCGATCCCGTGGGAGGCGAGGTCGCCGAAGATCTCGTCCCGGTAGTCCTCTCTGAGCAGCGTCATCGGGACCACCAGCGGCCCGCCGACCTCACCGAGCAGTGCCGCCGCCGTCTCGGGGACGAGCCGGCGCCAGGCCGCCAGGTCCTGGAAGTCGGACATCGCCGCCAGCCGGTCGGCCGGAAGCATCCGGCGCAGACCGAAGCCCACCAGCTCGGGATCGAAGAGCACGCTCCCGGGCAGCAGTTCCACCAGCTCGCGGCAGGCGCTCGTCTTGCCCGCCCCGAATGTGCCATTGACCCAGACGATCACAACGTCCCCTGCCCTCGACTTGCCCCGATGCTGTTCGCACCGGGCAGCGCCCCCGTAGGCCGAACCAGCGCCACCCGTGGTGGTACCCGCGCCGCGCCGCTCCCCATACCTGCGCGCAGCGCCCGCCCACGCGCCCCGGCCCGCCCCTTGACAGAGGCATGTGCCCAGGTCAGGAGCCCGGACGGGAGGTGTGCAGACCGTTCGACGCCAAAGCTGCACCCAGACCTTACGTCCTTCGCACAAGAAGTCGGACCGGCCGACTTCCGCTGCGCGCCCCACCCGTACGCCGCGCGCGCCGCCCCTGCACCCCTTCGCTCCCCTTCCCACACCTTCCCCACGCCGGCCGCTCGGCGGAGCCCCACGTCCGGCGGGTCCCTCTTGCGCCGCCCGCGCCCCGGCACGTACAGAGGAACGATGAAGCTGCTTCCCGCCGGCCGGGTCATCGTCATCGGCTCGGTCAACACCGACCGGATCCTCCGCTGCCCCGTGCTCCCCTCTCCGGGCGAGACCGTCCTGACCACCTCCGCCACCCGGGGCTTCGGCGGCAAGGGCGCCAACCAGGCGGTGGCCGCGGCCCGGATGGGCGCGGCCACCCACCTGGTCGCCAAGGTCGGGCGTGATCCCGACGGCGAGGCGGCGCTCACCGATCTGCGCGGCGCGGAGGTCCGGACGGGCGCCGTGCTCGCGCACCCCGACGCGCCCACCGGTCAGGCGATCGTGATGGTCGACCCGTCGGGCGAGAACAGCATCGTGGTCATCCCCGGCGCCAACGCCGAGCTGGCCCCGGAGGAGGTCACCGCAGCCCTGGCCCGGTTCCACCTGCTCCCGGTCGACGTGGTCCTCACCAGCAACGAGGTCCCCGCGGAGTGCATCCGCGCCATCGCGGCCGCCCTCCCCGCCGTGGGCCCGAACGGCGGCACCCGCTGGCTGCACAACACCGCCCCGGCCGGCGCGCTGCCCGGGCCCGGCCCCACCGGCCGCCGACCGCTGGTGGTCGCCAACACCGTCGAGGCCCGCCAGCTCACCGGCGCCCCGACCGTCACCGAGGCCGCCCGCTCCCTCGCCCGCCACGGCGAGGGAGCGGTGGTCACGCTCGGCGGCGAGGGCGCCCTGGTCGTCACCGGGGAGGAACTCACCCGGCTGCCCGCGCCCGCCGTCCGGGTGGTCGACACCACCGGCGCCGGCGACGTCTTCTGCGGCGCCCTCGCCGCCCGACTCGCCCGCGGCGCCGCCCTCCCCGAGGCGGCCGCCACCGCCGTGGCCGCCGGGGCCTTCGCCGTCACCGCGCTCGGCGCCCGCGGCGCCCTCCCCCGCCCGGCCGACCTGTGAGGGCCTGCGGACGGGCGCGGGTCAGGGACGCCGAAGCGAACGGCGGCGCCCCTGGCCCGCGTACCGGCGGACCCGCTACGGCCGCCCCATGTACGCCGGGTAGTAGCCTCTGCTGATCCCCGAGACCCGGACCTTCGTCCCGGGCCGCGCCGCCTCGACGTACTGGTTGTTGCCGAGATAGATCGCCACGTGCTGGATACCGCGCGGGGTACCGTTCGGCGACCAGAACAACAGGTCGCCGCGGCGCAGCTGGTTCGCGCTGATCGGCGTGGTCGCCGCGTACTGGTCGTTGGCGACCCGCGGCAGGTCGATGCCGCCGCGCCGGAAGGCCTGCTGCACCAGGCCCGAACAGTCGTACCCGTCCGGCCCGTTGCCCGCCGTCATGAACGGCTTGCCGAGCTGGGCGAGCGCGTACTGCACGGCGGCCTCGACGTTCCGGTCCGCCGCCACCTGGTCATGGGCCGAGCCCGAGGAGCCGGAGGAGGACGAGCCCCCGCCGGTCCGTTCCAGGTAGATGTCGTAGTGCGTGGTCCAGCGCCACTCGCCCTTGCTGTTCTTGAACCAGTACCGCGAGCCGTCCCAGCCCTGCTTGATCCCGCCGCTCGACTTCGCGGACGAGTTCGACGAGGACGTCGCCCCGCTGGTCCGCGCCACGTAGACGCTGTAGTGCGTGGTCCAGCGCCACTGCCCCTGGCTGTTCTTGAACCAGTACCGCGAGCCGTCCCACCCGGCGTGCGCCGGCGCCCGCTCCGCGGCCGCGGGGCTCACGCCGGTGCCGAGGCCGATCACCCCGGTACCGACCACGATCACGGCCGCCATGCCCATCCCTCGACGGATCCGCGCGGCCCGCGAGGAACGGGCGGGGCGGCCGGAACGGTCGGCGGGGGCGAGCTGCACGGTCGGTTCCCCGGCGGCATCCGCCACGCTGGTGTTGACGGTGGTCATCCTGGTGACTTCCTTCACTGCTGCGAACGCACTGGTGCGAACGGCCGCCGCACGGGCGGCTGCGGAAACTGCTCCGGACACGCGGTACGCCCCGGCATCGCCGGTTCGTACGCTCGGCAGATCCAGTTCTGCCTGCGTGTCACGTTAGGCACGCGTTCGCTCACGGCGCGCAGTGGAGTGCGCCAAAGGAAGGTATCCCGGGCGGCGGGCCCCGACGGGGCATCAGGGTGACGACCCGTCACCTGACACTCACCCGACGCCCCCTCATCACCGACCCTCGACCTCCGTCAGCAGCTGCTTCTTCAGCACCTTTCCCAGTGCGTTCCTTGGCAGTTCGTGCACCAGGACGACCCGGCGAGGCCGCTTGTGCACCGAGAGCCGCTCGGCCACGAAGGCCGTCAGCTGTTCCCCCGTCACGGCGCCGTCCGGGATGACGTACGCGACGATCGCCTGTCCCAGGTCCTCGTCCGGAGCGCCGACCACCGCAGCGTCGGCGACCGCCGGGTGGTCCCGCAGCGCGGCCTCCACCTCGCCGGCGCCGATCCGGTAGCCGCCGCTCTTGATCAGGTCCACCGAGGCACGGCCGACGATCCGGTGGAAGCCGTCCGCGCCGATCACCGCGACGTCCCCGGTGCGGAACCAGCCGTCCGCCGTCCAGGCCTCGGCGTCGGCGTCCGGCCGGTTGAGGTAGCCGCTGAACAGGGTCGGCCCGCAGACCTGCAGCTCACCGACGCTCTCCCCGTCGTACGGCACCGGCTCGCCGTCCTCGCCGACCAGCCGGGTGCGCACCCCCTCCAGCGGCAGCCCCACGCTGCCCGGGCGCCGCTCGCCGTCCGCCCGGGTGCTGACGGTGATCAGCGACTCGGTCATCCCGTACCGCTCGATCGGGGCGTGCCCGGTGAGCGCGGCCAGCTTCTCGAACACCGGCACGGGCAGCGGCGCGCTGCCGGAGACCAGCAGCCGGGCCGATGCCAGCCGGGCGGCCGCCTCGGGGTCGGCCGCCAGCCGGGACCAGACGGTGGGCACGCCGAAGTACAGGCTGCCGCCCGCCGCCGCGTACCCCGCCGGGGTGGGCCGCCCGGTGTGCACCAAAGTGCTGCCGGTTCGCAGGGCGCCGAGCACGCCGAGCAGCAGCCCGTGCACGTGGAACAGCGGCAGGCCGTGGACGAGGGTGTCATCGGCGGTCCATCGCCAGGCGGCGGCGAGGGCGTCGAGGTCGGCGGCGATCGCCTCCCGCCGGATCACCGCGCCCTTGGGCGCGCCGGTGGTGCCCGAGGTGTAGAGCACGAAGCCGGTCGCGTCGGCGGCCGGTTCGGCGTGGCCGGTGGCGGAGCGCTCCGCGGGGTCGACCGGCAGGGCCTCCACGGAAAGGCCCTCGGGCACCGCCTCCCCGGCGGCGTGCGCAAGCAGCGCCGCGCCCGAGTCGCGCAGGATGTGCTCGCGTTCCTTCGGGCCGGAGTCGGGCGGCAACGGCACCACCGGGACGCCCGCCAGCAGACCGCCGACCACTGCGGTGACCGTCTCCACGGTGGGGCGGGCCAGCACCGCGAGCGCGGGAGCCCCGGCCACCCGGTCGGCCACGACGGTCGCCGCGCCCAGCAGGTCCTCCCGGGAGAGCGCCCGGCCGTCGATCCGCAGCGCGTCCGCAGCGTCCCCGTAGTCGCCCTGAAGTGCCGTCAGCAGTGCCATGCTTCCGTCCTCGCCCTCGTCTCACCCTGGTCGCGCCGAACGCCGCCGCGCCTTGCGCCGTCGCGTCCCGCGCTGTCGGGCCGACTCTACGGGCCGCCGCTTGCGCGCCTGCGGACCGGGGCGAACGGCGGAGGGCGTGGCACCGAACCCGGTACCACGCCCTCCGGCCTGACGGCCTGTCCATCTATCGGCCTGTCGGCCTATCGCCCTGCTCAGGCCTTGCGGGCCTTCACCTCGGCGGTGAGCTGCGGCAGCACCTCGAAGAGGTCGCCGACCACGCCGTAGTCGACCAGCTCGAAGATCGGGGCCTCGGGGTCCTTGTTGACCGCCACGATGGTCTTCGAGGTCTGCATGCCGGCCCGGTGCTGGATGGCGCCCGAGATGCCCGCCGCGATGTAGAGCTGCGGGGAGACCTGCTTGCCGGTCTGGCCGACCTGGCTGCTGTGCGGGTACCAGCCGGCGTCGACGGCGGCACGCGAGGCGCCGACGGCCGCGCCCAGCGCGTCCGCGAGCTCCTCGACCACGCCGAAGCCCTCGGCGGCACCGACACCGCGGCCGCCGGAGACCACGATGGCGGCCTCGGTCAGCTCGGGGCGGCCGGTCGAGACGCGCGGGGTGCGCGAGGTGACCTTGGCGGCGTTGCCGGTGAACTCGACGGTGACGTTCT